>JAIOTO010000048.1 GCA_021106765.1 Methanosarcinaceae archaeon | reverse complement strand
AATCAATACGGTACAGCAAGTATGAGGTGGGCGAGTCTGGAAAATATGTAACTGTCAGAATGAGGGATGGGTCCCTTGTGAAACGCAGGGTAGAATGACGAAACATATCTGCGTTCTTTGGACAGGTAGCCTGCCAGGAGGATTATGAACATCGGGATTCAGGGATATGATCCTGTAATAGCAGAGTGAATGCGAAGGATGTTTTCTCCACAGTTATCCATATTCATTTTCATGTACTGCATACCCTCTTGCCTTTCTCGGTCAATCGGTAGCTTGTCCCATGGCTGACAGTTCCCTGCCCGGAACATACCTGTGCCATCGGACAGCAGGAGCATCCCGTACAGGCGACTGGCGTCTGCTCACATACCGCCTCCAGATGCCCCATGTGCTCCATGATATCCATCATGCCCTTCAACTGACCATCCCTCATATTCAGGCGACTGGCAATCTCATGCAATGTGGTGCTGCCTCCTGGATCAAGCTCTGCTATCTGTTTCAACACGTAACGAAATCCTATTGCCATAATATGCCTCCATCATTTGGCTGCCGGGAGGGAAAAACGACCCCTCCATGCAACATATCCAGCAAGGGATAGGAATCCCAGATATAACCCAGGCCTGATGTCATCGATGATGCGCCATTCCAGATAATCCTCGTTCTGTATCAGGTATACTTCAAGCAGGCTCGCCCCTATGATGAGGACATAGACTGCCATGAATACCAATGACATCAGGATGCCAACATATACGTATGATACACCCATATTCATCCCGGAGTTCAGTTCCTTTGCACCATACAGGAACACAGCTCCGATCACCACAAGACAGAGACCTCCGAAGATATCTCCGGGGATCAGTAACAACTCAGCCAGACCTGTCTTGATCCCGAATTGTTCCACGATCTGCATACAACCAAATAGCACATAGAGGATGCCTGCTGCCAATGCAAAGAACATTTTATTTTTATTTGCCACAATATCACCTCACGTTCAACTTCACAGACCCCATCCAACGTACGTACCTACCTGATAGATGAGGAATGCTGCTATCCATGCCAATCCTGTTGTATAGCCGGCTGCAAAAAGTGTCCATTTCCAGCTACCGGTTTCCTTTTTTATAACTCCAATAGTTGCAATACATGGTACATACAGAAGAGTGAAGACCATCAGTCCCAGGGCACTAAGGGGGGTCATGGCTCCTGCCACAAGTATATCACCAAGAGCATCTTCGTCTTTTCCAACACCATACAACACTCCCATGGAACCTATTACGATCTCCTTGGCGACGAAACCAAATACCAGAGCCACTGCGATCCTCCAGTCGAATCCGAGGGGCGCAACAAGGGGCTCTATCACATGTCCTAATGCTCCCATCAGGGAATCTCCTGTCCCCAAGATCTCTTCGGATGCGAACGCTGCATCCACTCCGGGAGATGGAATAGCCGAGAACAACCATACAAGGATCACTCCGGCCAGAATGATAGTACCAGCTTTTTTAACATACAGTGATCCTTTTTCCCACATGTGGATCGCACTTCCCTTGACCGTAGGGATCCGATATGGTGGCAGTTCCATGATGAAAGGAGCAGGTTTACCCTTTATCAGTGTACCTCGTATCAGTTTTGCAGAGAGGATGGCAACGATGATCCCCAACATGTAAAGACCAAAGATCACAGAGCCTGCATCCCTTCCAAAGAATGCTCCTGCCAGTAGAATGTATACCGGCAACCGTGCACCGCATGAGATAAAGGGATTCACAAGAATGGTGATCAACCTATCCCGTTCGTCCTCGATGGTACGGGTAGCCATGATCGCGGGTACATTACACCCAAATCCCATCAGCAAAGGGATGAACGAGCGTCCGTGCAGACCGATCTTGTACATAAGCTTGTCCATGATAAAAGCAGCTCGTGCCATATATCCGCAATCTTCCAACAACGACAGCATGAGGAATAACAACATGATATTGGGAAGGAATATCATGACTGCACCCACGCCCGCAACGATGCCGTCACCCAGCAGGGATCCGAGCCAGATGGTTGTGATGTTCTCTGCAACCACTCCAGCCAACCATCCAAAGAACATGTCGATCATACCCATAAACGGTGTTGCGAACGTGAACGTTACCTCGAACGCTGCCCACATCATGGATAGGAATATCGGTATACCGAGATACTTGTTTGTGACGACATGGTCGATCATATCCGAGAATGTTACCTCTTTGACACACCTTTCGCATACCTGTGGAAGCACAGTATTGATGGCTTCATAGCGTTTGTCAGCCATGGATGCTTCACAATCCTCCCTGTCGATCGTGTTGAGCACGTTGTCGATCTGGGTGGCCATCGGACTTACCTTTATTTTTTCAAGGATATTCTCATCGCCATCCAGTAGCTTGATGGCAAGCCAACGCAGAGGATATCTGGCCGATAGCGCATCATCGTTAACTAAGATGCGTTCCAGTTCAATGATCTTTGACTCGATCTCATTACCGTAACTGACCTCATGTTCGTGGTGTGCACCTTTGCCGGCTTCCCTGAGGACCTCGTCCAGGAGACCATCGATCCCTTCCCCCTTATTGCCAATGGTCTTTACAACAGGAATTTCCAGGAATTCCTCCATCTTTGTGGTATCGATCTTATCTCCCCTGGACTCTGCAACATCCCACATATTGAGGGCGATCACAAGCCTGGAACCGAGTTCCATCAACTGTGTGGTAAGGTAGAGGTTCCTTTCAAGATTAGTGGCATCCACGATCTGGACCACTACATCGGGTTTGTCTTCCACCACATAATCCCGGGCCACGATCTCGTCAACAGAGTATGCCGTCAGGCTGTATGTTCCGGGAAGATCTACGACCTCGATCTCGGTATCGTGGTACGTTCTTGTACCGATCTTCTTTTCAACTGTGACACCTGCCCAGTTTCCCACATGCTGGTGTGCGCCCGTGATCGCATTGAACAGTGTGCTCTTGCCAACATTCGGGTTACCTGCCAGAGCAATGGTTATTTTGTTCTGTGTCATTCTATCCAATCCTTACTTCACAATTATTGAACATCAATTATAACAATCGGTCACCATTATCTTCATGGCCATGCCCTTGCCCAGGGCATATTTACTGCCATTGACATTGACCATCAGGGCACCCCGATCTGATCTGTGAACTGTGACAACGGTATTTTCAAGGAACCCCATCTCGACCAGGCGCCGTTTCAGACAACGCCCTGCATTGATCGAAACGACCTTACCTTCCGTTCCTTCGGGCATCATTGTAAGAGGTAGAACCTGCGGCATGATGCTTCACTCCGTATGGGGCTGGACCATAATGTGTTCAGCCTCAGTTTTTCTAAGGGACAATCTGTAGCCCTTGACAAGAAATTCGATCGGGTCCCCAAATGGGGCTTTTCGCAGAACTTCGATCTCAGCACCCGGTACCATTCCCATATCAAGGACCCGTTTACGAGCTTTTCCGCGTCCCTTGACCTGGATCACTTTTGCCTTGCTGCCGGGTTCAAGCAGGTTCAATGTTGTTTCATTCATTTTGTACGCCTCTGTATATTAGGGGGGCCTAACTTGTCTACACCCCACATATCACAGATAGTATATAATGGTTTTGGGTAACCTAATCTTTTGGAACTAGGATAGATGACAATATTTATTATTCATACCCCCATACGATTATTGATGATCTACGGGCAGACAGGACCTCAAACCGATCTTCTAGAACGTATACAACAGATCCATCGATCAAACTATCGTGCTGTTATCGCAATAACCGGCGGGGGGACTGCCGCAATACACGAACTTCTGCAACACGGCAACGGGTCGTCCACCCTGCTGGAGGCAAACGTTCCTTACAGTTCATCATCCCTGGACTCGTATCTGGGCCAAACGCCTGAAAAGTACTGTTCTCCTATCACTGCACGTGCCATGGCTATGGTAGCATACCGCCGGGCGATCGAACTGCTGGCAAACGACGAGGAAGACACACCCCATAACCTGATCGGGATCGGTGCCACATGTACGCTTATTAAGGGAGATCGGGAACGAATAGGGAGGAAACATGAGATACATGTGGGTTTGCAGTCCTTTGATACCACTTATTTGGCCAGTCTGGAACTTGTTGAGGAACGAACTCGGGAAGAGGAAGAAGCGATCGTATCCTGGCTGATCCTGAACACTCTGGCAGTTGGTTGTGATGTTGAATCCATCCCGGGCAGGGATGGACATCTGCTATCTGACAGGGAGCCTGTTGTCACAAGCAAAACCACAGTTCCCGAGTCTGTCGGTGATATCCTGGCACAGCCTGACAGGATAATAGATAACTCACACATACCCAGATTTGCAACTATCAAGTGTGAAAATGGCGATGCTGTCCAGCCGGCAACGGTCGTCTTCCCGGGCTCGTTCGATCCCTGTCACAAAAACCATATCCGTATGGCAATGGTAGCTTATGAGTTGTATGACAGACCTGTGCATTTTGAGATATCGATGACGAATGTGGACAAGCCACCCATCGACCTCATCTCATTGCAAATGCGCCTGGACTGCCTGCAGGCATACTGTGGAGAGCGATTCATGGGAGACATCTATCTGACCAGTGCACCCCTGTTCATGCAAAAAGCTTCGCTGTTCCCGGGGGCGACCTTTGTGGTTGGTGCCGATACCATCGACAGGATCTTCCAGGTTCGATACTACCGCAATGCTTCGGACCTGGATAGACTTATTGATTGTTTTAGGGAACAGGACATACATTTTCTTGTATTCCAGCGAGAAGGTGTAGAACTTTACATCGATCCACAATTGCGGGACATGTGTGACGTTGTCCCGTTGAACGAATATCAGGATGATGGGACATCATCCTCGACAATACGCAACCAGATATCCTGATATCGGGCGATCAGCAGAATCATTATATAATTTACTGCTCAATTTACTTGCAGGTGATACAATGGATTGTTTATTCTGCAAGATCATAGCTGGGGAGATCCCTTCATACAAGGTCTATGAGGACGAGTTCGTCTATGCGTTCCTGGACATCAATCCCACGTCCCGTGGCCATACGGTAGTCATCCCGAAGATACATATTGAACGCTTTACCGAAATGGCCCCCGAAGATGTTGGTCGTCTATTCCGCTCGGTCAGTCAGGTAGCCAGGGGTATAGAGCAGATCCTATCGATCCATGGCTCCAATATCGGGATCAACAACGGAGAGGTAGCCGGTCAGATCGTGCCACATGTTCATGTACACATCATCCCACGGCGAGAGGACGACAACGGCGGATCCATGCATTCCATTGTCAACATGCCAGGAGATACCTCGGACCTGGAGGAATTGGCTGATGTGATTCGGGGAGCTTTTTAATCATAGATTTTGGAAAGAGGTAGGCTGCAATCAACTACCGGATCACGCTGGCGAGGATTAAACGTCAAATGTTGCCAACGATCATATCAATCATAACTTCACGCATATACGGAGATCATTTCTAATTCTTACGTGATTGGGAACAGGCATAAATGCTATGTCGCTGAAGTATCCCAAATACTGACAGGACATGCGGTGATCTTCATGAAAGTAATAATCATAGGTGGCTTCCTTGGAAGCGGGAAAACGACGACGCTGCTCAATCTCGGGAAGCATATGAGCGGTCTTGGACACAGGATAGCAATAATCGTGAACGAGATCGGAGAGATAGGTGTTGATGGGGATACCATCTCAAGTTCGGGGATCGTGACAAAGGAACTGACAAGCGGATGTATATGCTGTACACTGAAATATGACATGATGTACACATTGAAGAACCTGCGTGAGGAATTTAAACCGGATGTTGTGATCATTGAGCCCACAGGGATTGCGTTCCCGAAACAGATCAGGGATGAACTTGCACAGATGGATCTTCCGGACGCGTCATTTGCACCTGTTGTACACCTTGTGGATGCCAGCAGGTTCAACACCGAGGTGCAGCAGATCCCTGCATTTATAACCACCCAGATCAAGGATGCCGATGTGCTGTGTATAAACAAGATAGACATAACAAGTGCAGAACAGGTCGTATCTGTCAACGATTTTTTGCATAAATTGAACCCGGATGCAGAGATCCTCCAGTTCTCAGCCCGGGCAAATGACGAGCAGTTCCAGAAATTTATCGATATCCTTGCTGAAGAAGGGGAAATGGGGCTGGAGACAGAGGAACGCAACTCCATCGAGATGTCAGGAGTTTCCACCTACTCAGCTGAGTTCACATTACTGTCCGATCTGGATGCCGACAGGGCGACATCAGTGTCAAAAAGCATCCTCGAAAACGTGAAGGGACATGTTCAGAAGATCAACCCGGACTTCATCGGACACATAAAGATATCCCTGAAATTCCCTGATGCAATGATCAAGGCAAGCCTGACAGCCTCTGATGGGACTCCCCACATTGAACTATTCGAACAGAACGGGAACACGCAGACAAGCCTGAAACTGCTGGCTGCTGTTACCAACGTCCCGAATGAAAAGCTTGTGGACATCGTGGAAACTGTAGTAAGAGAGAAACTTGCAGAAAAGGAACTGGACTTTGAGAAACCTGAAATTCCTGTGCGCACCATCAATATTATGAAATGAGAACCATATTACTTCAAAAAACCATCATCTTGTTTTGACTGGTAAAAAAGTTTATGTAGTCCCGGGCGGGTTCGAACCGCCGTCTTCGGCTCCAAAGGCCGGAAGGATTGACCACTACCCTACGGGACTTCTATTTCAACCAACTATTGCGTACTAATACTTATTTGTTATGCAGCCAGCGATTATTTCTGTATGATCAATGTCAGCAGATCACCATCGGCCAGTACATGGTCAAGACCCACTCGCTGCCCGGGGTGTTTGGCAGAATGACCCCACACATGAGCATATCGGAACTTGTTCTGGAAATCACGGTGAAGGCGTCCACTGAGAGTACCAACGGTCGCGCCCTTGCTGATGATCATGGGTTCATCCATATCAGCAGGCTCACCCTGGGGTTTAAGATATACACGGATGAAATCAAGAGCATCGAATATCAGGTCCTTCACAGCCTCAAGGTTACGTTCTTCGTTTGCGGATATTAATATAGCATTCGGGAAACGGCGGCGGGATGCTTTCAGTGCAGTCTCGTCCGCAAGATCTACCTTATTGATCACGGTCACAGCGGGAATATACACCCGGTTACTCATTACGACATCGATCAACTGATCCAGGTCAATGTTCTCTCGTACCAATACATGTGCATTGTGGATCTTGTACTCTCCAAGCACCGTTTTTATGAGATCCTCCGGGAGTTCCAGATCAACGGTAGAACTGATGGTAACACCACCACGGTCCCTTTTTCTGATGGTGACATCCGGTGGATTCTGGTCGATACGGATACCGGCATCGTAGAGTTCCTGCATCAGCACATTGTAATGCTCCGTCTGGAACACATCCAACAGGAACAACACAAGATTGGAGTTGCGCACAACGGAGATGACCTCCTTACCGCGTCCTCGCCCACTTGCAGCTCCCCGTACCAGACCGGGCACATCCAGCACCTGTATCGTCGCGCTCTTGTGTTCCAGCACACCCGGAATAACATCCAGAGTGGTGAAATCATATGCTCCTACCTCGGATTCGGCACCAGTGATCTTGTTCAGCAAAGTAGATTTACCCACCGATGGAAACCCGACCAGAGCAACAGTTGCATCGCCGGATCGCGTGACGGAATAGCCTCCCCCTCCACCAGATGATGATGCAGCTGCACGTTTTTGCACATCTTCTCTCAGGCGCGCAAGTTTTGCCTTTAGCTTACCTATATGGTGGGATGTGGCTTTGTTGTAAGGAGTCTTCTTAATCTCCTCTTCGGTAGATTGAATATCATCCTGTAAGCTCATTGGCACCTACCATAACGTCATTATAATAAAGAGTTTCCCGAAATTCTGGGTGTGAACTCATAATCGCCACATCGATCACAGATCTGCTTCCCCTCCGGCATTATTAGAAAAAAGGGTCACTTCCACATCAGTACCTGCCTTTATAAGCTTCACTCCTGCACCGATCTCAATAAAACCATCTGCTTGTGCCAACGTTGTGATGGATGCCGACGTCTTGTCAGCAGGATGTGCCCTGTTCCCATCCAACCGAACGCTCAGCAGCTCATACCGATCCCCGGAATGGACATCTGTAGCAAGGGCCGCTTGCCTCCGGGGCCTGATAACATGTGTCATTCCCAACGTGCGTCGTATAAGGGGTGCTACCAGTTCATTGAATACCACCAGTGCAGACGTTGGATTGCCAGGGAGCCCGATCACAGCAACATCATTCACCATTCCGATAATGACGGGCTTACCTGGCTTGAAGTTGATACCATGTACAAGCAGCTGCCCCTTATCCTCGATGATACGATACATCACATCATCGGAACCTGCGGACGTACTGCCTGATGTCAGGACAATATCACACTCATTTGCAGCATGTTCGATTGCCTGCTCCATCGCTTCCCTGTTGTCGCGCACGATCCCATACATCTTCACATCACTGCCACATTCCCTGGCAGCTGCATAGAGGGTGTATGAGTTCGCATCATATATCTTTCCGGGATCAAGGGGTAAGCCCGGGACCGTGATCTCATTGCCAGTGGAAATGATACCCACTATTATCGATCGCACCCAAACAGTCCTTCGTCCTACTGCAGCCAGCGCCCCGATATGCCGTGGAGCAATACTCAGGCCGGTGTGAAGGATTTTCTCATCCATCCCTATATCCGCACCATCAGGAAGGATGTTCTCTCCTGAGCGAATGGGAGAATATACAAGGACAGAATCCCCCATACACCGGGTATCTTCCACATCACAACAGCATCCGCACCCTCGGGCACCGGTGCACCGGTGGCGATCTCCTGCGACCCACCGGTCTGCACATACGATCGATCCCCCTGTCCGGCCGGAATAAAGTCTCCTGCCAAGAGGATAGCAGGTGAATCGGGTTCCGCAGTGGCCGTATCACTGGCATGCACCGCATATCCGTCCTTGAGCGCTTTGGAAAAAGGAGGAACATTGATCCCTGATATTATGTCCTCTCCCAGAATGTACCCGGATGAACATTCGATCGGGATCGACTTCTTGCTGGTTACGATGCTAATCCCATCAAGAAGGCGGCATACATCCTCAAGCGACGTCAGATCATGAAGTATTTTATGACTCATGTTCCCGGATCACTCATTTTCAACGTACTGCATCAGTTCCTTGTTCAAATTGAAAACACGATACAGGACATAGCATAATCCAAAAAGGTAGATCACCCATGTCAAAATTGAAAGGATATTTAGTGTGCTATTGGAATCAAGAGCTTCAAATGAAATGATGATGGTCACCGGCATCAGAAACAGTATTGCGATCACTGAGTCATTCAGATACTTCAAGTTCCTGAGGATCATCTTTTCATTAGTATCGATATTTCTCATGGGTTACACCTTGCTATTGCAGATCTCATTCAGTAGTAAGTTGACCGTTATGATTAATTAAACTTATGAACTGACAACAGCGAGGAGGGCATGATCCATACCCTGCCCGATGCTCAGGAATAAATGAGAGTTCCAGATCTACCGGTGATATCTTCGAATGCCTCGATCATGACCTTTGTGATGGGACCAACCGCTC
Source organism: Methanosarcinaceae archaeon (assembly GCA_021106765.1). Taxonomy (GTDB): domain Archaea; phylum Halobacteriota; class Methanosarcinia; order Methanosarcinales; family Methanosarcinaceae; genus JAIOTO01. Next base: position 1,132 of record JAIOTO010000048.1, on the reverse strand, counting down.
CGTCACCTATTGCCCGCCCATCGATCGTTGTGATCGGGGCAGCCTCTGCGGCGGTACCGGTGACGAATATCTCGTCTGCCGTATAGAGATCGAACAATCCCACATTTTCCTCAGCTATATCATAGCCATGCTCCTTGAGCAACTCGATGGCCGTCGCCCGGGTGATACCCTTTAGATTGTTAATCGTTGGCGGGGTCACAACCTTACCATTCTTGATGATGAAAATGTTATCTCCGGAGCCTTCGGATACGAAGCCATTATTGTCAAGGAAGATTGCCTCGTCCCCTCCTTTTGCATTTGCCTCGATCTTTGCCAGGATGTTGTTCAGGTAGTTCAGGGACTTGATGTTCGGGGACAGTGCATCCGGGGCATTTCTCCTGATAGCCACCGTTACCGCCGTGAGCCCGACCTCATAGAGGTCTCCATACATAGCGCCCCATTCCTGAGAGATTATAAAGACATTGGGTGTCGGACACTTGCGAGGATCAAGACCCAGGTCTCCAACTCCCCGGGACACGATCGGGCGTATATACGCATCCTTGAGGTTATTCTTCCTCAATGTCTCCAGAATAGCTTCCTTCATTTCCTCCTTTGATAGTGGGATCCTGAGAGCTATAGCCGTTGCTGAATCATATAATCGATCCACATGCTCGTCCAGTTTGAACACACGTCCACTGTAAGCCCGTATTCCCTCGAAAACACCATCCCCGTAAAGGAAACCATGATCATATATGGATGTCGTTGCCTGGGATTTTGGTATGAAATCACCGTTGTGATATATCAGTAGTTCGCTCATCTTAAATCCTCATTGAATACGGTTATTCCTACTCTTCTGATATAAATATTATATTGAATATTACATTATTCATGTTGCCGATGATATATATGAATATTTGTATCAACCCTGAAACAAACCAGTCATACGGAGCAAGAGGAGCTTCTCCATTCGACCATACCTACCTGAATACATGATATCCTTGCAAATTATATACAGCTACAAAAGGCTTTTATGCATAAACACCCTTTCGTACCTCGCTCGCCAAGAAAACAAATGCGGGCCCGTGGCTTAGCCAGGATATAGCACCGGGCTTCTAACCCGGGGGTCGTGGGTTCAACTCCCACCGGGTCCGTT
>JAIOTO010000077.1 GCA_021106765.1 Methanosarcinaceae archaeon | reverse complement strand
TGCAAATCTCGATCCTGTGGAAGCGATAGAAAGCGTATGAAAATGTGTATGTTCAGAAATCAAAGAGAGAGCTCTGTGTCTTCTCATCATCCGTGGAAGTGATAGTCTCCTCCCGTATCGGGGTCATATCCCTGTTATGAATCTTCTCATCGCTATCAGGCGATTGAGTAAAATCGAACAGTCCCTTCTGTTTTGAGTCATGGTCCAGTGTTGCTATGTCCACACCGAACACGCCAAGTATTCTTGATACAGGAGGCAGGATCTGTTTCTGTATATAATATTCCACATCCAGGGTAATATTATGTTCGCGTACATAGTCCGGGTCCTCGGCACGTTCCACAAAAAGACCCCTTCCTGAGGTAATTACAAAGGGTATTCGTTCCCCTATAGCAGGACGCATTCCGGTCCTCTTCTCTATATTCTCGACCACTGTCAGATGAGGTTGTTTGTTCTTGTAGCTGGAGGGACGTTTGGAGAAGGTCTTGCTCAGTACCAGATCATCAATAAAATCGGAGTCTTTCTGAACATCGAGGTTGCGTATCCTGTCAACAACAGTTCGGACATGGTCCACCGATCGAGCAATGTCTCCTTCTTTCAATACATATTCCAGTACCAGGTTGAGCACTTTTGATGTTAGCTCACACCAGTCTCGTCGTACGGTCTCCAGGCCCTTGACCTTGATCTTATCCTTCCACCCGTCCTTCGTGGGTTCGAACAACCATTGAGCATATCGTTTCTTTGCGATCAGAAGGACACGTTTTGCTGTTGCTTCGAACTCAAGTTCCATCGGATCGGGCAATGATGCTGTGACAATACCTGCGACCTTCTTACCCACAAGGGCAGAGTCATCCAGACTGAACTCATCAGGAGTGAATTCCATACCATTCTCGTTACCGCAATGGACAAACACACTATCCGTATCCCCATATACGATAGAAAGTTTGACCTGTAAGTCCGTATCCCGGATATGGTCGATCTCTTCCTGCAGATATGCGGCATTGTTTCTTATGACAACCGTGCCGATCCGGTTGCAGACGATATCTTCGGTCCGTGAGATGTTTGCCCGCCCTATACTTGTTACCGAGTTAGCCATCTGCAGGCTGTAGAGTCTTGCCCGGGCATAACCGGAATAACCATAGAAACTATTGAGCAGGATCTTCAGCGCAAACTGGGTTGCATCCAGTACTCGGTATTCGTCTTCACTGGAGGCTTCTTTCATCAGTCGTTTTGTAGCGGTGCGTCTGTCGAGAAGATGTTCAAGGACCCCAGGTACAATACCTTTGAAAAGTTCTGGCTTTACAAAATGTCCGCCTGAAGGGGATGTGGTCACCTCGTCCGGGTTATACTTCCGTCCCTCCAGTACGGTTGTGTAGCAGAGGTTGTGTGCCATCATTATTGTAGGGTACAGGGACTTGTAGTCCATGATCACCACGTTCTCATGCAGTCCTTTGAGAGGATCGAGCACAGCTCCTCCCTTGAGGTTTTCATTTTGCTTGCGGCGTGAGAGAGAGGTCTCATCGTCAGGTTTTGTGGACATGACTCTCCCATGCTTGCCGAACTCGGATAGCAGGAGTTGCTCGACCATGTTCGTCTGCCCCCCACTGATCACGTCCTGAAGCAGGGTGCCACTGACTTTTGCAAGAGCGATATGCTGATCAATGAGTTTCAGTTTGAGCAGCAGCTCAAGTGCCAGTTCAGAGTCCCGGCGTGCATAGTCAACGAACTTTCTGATCTTATCCCCGTTATCATTCCAGTATTCTTCCATCTCCGTGGGTGCGACATCGAGCTTTTCCCTGTCAAGCAATTCCTTTGAGACCATTCTCAGTGTGTATCGTTTGAGACTGAACTGCTGTCTGATAAGGGGCAACACGTCCACAACGACTCGTCCAGGCATGGAGACCATGGTTCGGATGCCCAGTTTACGATATGCCATCGATCTGCCATCCCGCCCCACCGTGGACCGTATCCTGCTCCCCCCCTCGTTGAGGATCTTCACCCGATCGGTGATATAGGGCACGTCGAAATCATTGCTATTGTAACCTGTGACCACATCAGGGTCATATTCCTGGATAATATCAAAGAAGCGTTGAAGGAGCGCTGCCTCGTCATCAAATAATTCGACATCGTCATCCACACCATCAACATGTTTTCCCACAAGCACAATGGTTTCCTTCTCCTCATATGATGGTGCAAAAGAAAGGCTGATCATAATAATAGGAGACGTTTCAGGTGTCGGCATCCCCCCTTCATATGGTAGACATTCGATGTCAAAGGCCATGTATTTCAATGGGGCGTTTACCATCTTCTCGATCTCATGCACATCATTTGCGGTGATGGTGGTATCACACTGGATCTGGTTATCTCTGATCCCATTGTTCACAGGGGTTGCGGAGACCCATCCCATCCCGTGAATATCTTTATCTATCAGAAATCTATTCCTGAACAGGATATCGGTCTCATATACCTCACTGACCCCCGGCAGAAGTAAAACATCATCCCTGATATCACGTACATTCCCAGGGTCGAATGTTGTGACCTTGAGCATGGTTGTCTTTGTTCGCTGGAATCCAATAGGCTTAAACCGTTCCACTACCTCGATCGTCTTCACCTGCTCGAATTGTTCCTTGATCATTTGTGAGAGCGATTCCAGGTTTCCCACTGCGTTCAGGTAGAAATAGGGCTCGAACCCCGGAACAAGGCAGCAGATGCTCTTCCCGTCATCCCCCTTGCCAAAAAGGCGGACGACAGGCTCATTACCATTTCTAAAATAGTCTGCATCCAGTATCTGGAAATCCATTGAGCTTTTCATGGGGCAGTCCCACGCGGGGTTCTAATCCTGAGTGATCTGATCAGTTATTGGAGATCAAATTGTGTACAGTGATGATTCCTATAAGATGCAGATTATATATAGATATTGAGGTATATTGAAGAGAGGAGAACAATGACCACTTTAGGAGTGATCACACGCGGAAAATACGGGCAACGTTTGATCGACACCGTCCTCGCCCTTTCCGATATGAGGGTTGTAACTGCACGACTGCCACAGTACTTGCCCGAGTTCATTGATGACCCGGCAGAGTTCATAAATAGTTTGGACCTTGACCCTGCAGTGTTCAGGGCAGACATGATCATCACCTACTCCCTGCATCCGGATATCACTCCCCAGATCGCACGGATGGCCGGGGAAGCGGGAGTCAAAGCATTGCTCGTACCCAATGGAAGAGCGCGTGTTTCCACGACCGAGCTTGAGCAAATATCAAAGGAATATGGCATTCACATCGAGGTTGATGACCTCTGCTGCAAGATGCGCCCCCACCCATCGATCTCAGATCTGAATGCCATCTTCGGAACCCCTATTCTGGACGTGACCACATCACACGGCACGATCATTGACATAAAAGTGCTCCGTGGGGCACCCTGTGGCAGTACCTGGCGCATGGCAGAAAAGATCATAGGTACGTCGGTCAGGGAAGCACCGGCACGGGCCGGACTTTTGATACAACAGTACCCCTGTCGGGCTGTCAGGGGTGGTAAAGGAGGCATTCACGAATCAGCCAAGCTACATAGGCAGGCAATGGAAGCTGCGCTGAATCATGAGGACGCGTCCCGGAATGGTTGAATAGGTGGGGATGTGAATGTATAATTCGGAAGTATGATTCTGGCCGGATGTAACGCCGGAGGAACAGATCCTTCCTGCTATCGGCCGAGATATGATCTTCTCATTATTTCTGTCGTTTGATCCTGGCACCCAGGATACATTTTCCACCGTTGTGTCCTCCAAGTGGATTGAATGTGGTTCCCAGGGAGTTCATACATCTTGCCATAACAGCGGCACCACGTGCCAGTCCATCATCGATGAATGCCACTTTGTCCTCGATATTGCCTTCAAGGCCAAGTTCATCCAGATACTTTAATGCAAGCTTTGGTTTGTTGCCGCTGATACCAGCCCGGCCGGTGATGCCAATGGTGGTCTGCGGGAAGATCAGTCCTGCATCCTTTGCTACCTCGACCAGTCGGTAGATAACAGTTGCCATAACCTCATCGATCACGGAGAACAGTATCTTAAGACCGTGTTCCTGGTATATCTCGCCTCCGATCTGTGATAGCTCATCCATGTCGGAACCATTATCCCCTACATCACATCCGATGAGTATGACGCCAATCTCCCTTGCAGCATTGCAGTTGACCGGTATGCTGCCGAAGCGTGTTGCTCCACACGGAACCTGTTCTATTATGATGTACTGCTGTATCCTGTCGGCATACTTTTTGATCATTTTGCTTTTCATCATCAGTGTTATTTTGCCTGCAGGCTTATCTTCAAAAACATCCAGAGCAGTACCAAGTTTGTCATCGACCTGCTTTGTACCCTTGATCAGGGCATCGGGAATCGCACCCGCATAACCGCAGAAGTTGCCGATCGTATTTGCATAGGGTTCATCGGAACTGATAACCCGACCGTCCAGAGTGGTGCCGAAGTCCATTGATAAACATGGGTTTCTAAAATCCACATTCACCCACTTCGCTCCTTCCTTGATGCCAGCTGTCGCCAATTCTCCTTCCATCTCATTGGCCACGATCTCAATACCCGTTGCTCCAGTGGGTGGAAGTACACTGGCCACTGCACCGTCAAAGGATACCTTCTCAAGTTTGCTATATTTCTGTAACTTTTCTGGCATATTGTCAATGGACATTGGTGGCGTCATGTTGCGTGGGGGTATCCCGGCCATCAGGCACCCGTCGGCCAGAGCTTTGATGAACACGCCTACTTCTTCGGGAGAATCAAATCCTGCAACAACACCTGTGGATCGCACAACGAAATGAATGTCGGTACTTATATCGAGTTTTGCATCATTTATGGCCTTAAGCAGAGTGTCCCTGACCATTTCAGATACAGATTCACGGGTGAGCTCCACCCCGTTCAAGGTTTTCCCAAATACGGTCTCATCGGGTAGCGGTGATCTAACGTCTCGTGTCATTGTCACTGTTTTTATAACATGGTACGTCTTACCCTCTTCGAGATTAGTGGCTGTGAGGATGCACTTGGTGGTGGTGTTTCCCACCTCCACGGAGGCTACTATAAAATATGGTTTGGACTTTAGGTCCAGCAGTCTGACAGAGGGTGTATTTGCGATCTTTGGTTTGTATGACATGCTATCAACTCTTACATAAACGGCATCAGTTTTCGGACGATGTGTTCTTTTGGTAGTGCTCCGACGATCTGATCCACCAGTATCCCGTTCTTGAACACCAGCTGTGCAGGGATACCTGTTATCTGGAAGTTCATTGCAGTTGAACGATTCTCGTCGGTGTTCAATTTTCCGAACACTATGGATCCCTGGTATTCACTTGCCAGCTGATCGATGATCGGGGAAAGCCTGCGACACGGTGCGCACCAGGGTGCCCAGCAGTCTACAACGATAAGAGGATACTTCGATATAAGGTCCTTAAGGTTGGCATCTGTAGCCGTAATGGGACTGTTCGGAAAACCCTCACGCTCCATATCCCTGCTTAGATCATTCCTGAGTTGATCCATTTTTTTCTTTCTGATCGCTACCAGTTCGTCCATTGTATCATCTCATGTTAGACCCGAGTTATATTTTTACCAATATCCATAATTAGTATTATAAACTTTATACTATATGTTGAATAAATAGGATGCATTAAAGTATTTATAGGTTTGCATGGTTTAGCACAAATAGTGCATAACCGCTGTATAATTCAATCAGTAACATACTTTCTCATATCCGCTCAGAGATGCAACATCTCTCACCAGACTGATGGCAGGTGACTCCATGACAGAAAAAGACGGTATAGGATCAAAGAATCGCACGGTGTTCGACCAAAAATGTATCACCTGTGGTACATGGATGGAAAGGACGGAAAAGAGGCATGGGGGCGGACTGGTCACGGTGACATATTTTTGTCCGGAATGTGGTATGTCTTATACTGTCGATGAATGATCAACATGAGTTCAATGAGTTCATGGACCCTTGAGCATCTCCTGAAAATGGATCCCATTGATCTTGAGGACCTCGTAGCCTATCTGTTCAACAGGATGGGATATTCTGCGCATCGTACACAGCAGTCCCGGGACGGTGGTGTGGATGTCGAGCTTATGCTGGAGCATTTTGGCATATCGCACAGATGGCTTGTACAGGTTAAACGATATTCTGATGCGGTGGGCGTGAAGGAGGTCCGTGAGTATGGCAGTCTGCGGTACCGTGACAATGTGGATGGTGTGATCATCGTTACCACTGCTACATTCACGAAGGAGGCATGCAATGAGGCTGCTATCCATAATGTGAAGTTGATCGAGGGTCCCCTGCTTGTATCGATGCTCAGGCATTATTGTCTGGATACTGGGCCCCGGCAGACTACCGGATCAGTGGAAAACACGTTACAAAAAGAGGATAACAGTGCCGCATGTACGATCCTCAGGCACAATGAGGCAATACTGGCACGGGAGTCGGTGGTGCTGGAGGGTGAAAAGGTTACAATGGTGCTCACGAATCGTCATATTGATTTTGAACGTTCGGGGGGTATGCTCTCCCGGAAGATCGAGATCGTGCGACGTATTGATGTGAAGGATATCATTGGGATCCACGAAGGTTCACGAGATGTGTTTATTGTGGTGGGTCCTCGTGTGATCACCGTCCTGCGCATCCGTCCCAGGAACTGCGGTGAAATACGGCAAATGTTCGATCGTATAAGGTCCGATTATATGCGAGGCGAGTCCCTGTTACGATTCACCCGTACCGGCAGTCATATTATCATACTGACCAGCCGGCGTCTGGTGTTACTTAACGTTCAGGATGAGAGTATTAAGGAGATACGGCTCAAGGATATTGTAGGTTCTGAAGTGGTAGGGTCTGGTCTATTCAACAAACGGCGACTTGTGGTCATGGAATCAAAGGATGGGATTGTCAGGCACCAGATAGATGTCGATGATGCTCAGATCTGGAACAATGCACTCAAGGAAGGGGTCCGTACAGCTTGACCTAAGGATATTATACTATCATTCATCTTCGAACTGCTGGAAATATCTCTGGTATGCGACCACCTTGGTGATGACAAGGGCAACGATCCCGATGGCGAGTCCCATCAGAATGACCAGCATGAGATTTCCTTCGTCTGCATATTTGAGCAGGGAATTGAACAGGAATGCTGTTACCAGAATGCCAGCTCCAAAAATGTAGGCAATATGGATCCGATAGAGTTTTTCGATCATAATCGTATGGCAGTTAGCATCTAATATCTATTATAGTTTGCTACTATGGTGAGTAGGTGTGTGTTTGTCCCATGACGTTACATTTCCATAGTCTGCCGTTCCCATATTAGATCATCCCGATCCTTTCCATCACCAATTTTCGGATTGATACTCACTGTTCATTGTATTCATCAAGATCGCTGTGTGGGTTCAGGTCGCAGCCGGTACAGGGCAGGCACATGGTCCTGAAAGAGTCGGCATGCAGCCCGTTCTGATCAAGTATTTTGCGCAGGATATGTGTTAGTTTCAGGATACGTTCTGGTGTGGGTCGCTCGATCACGACCTCTCCTTGTCGCAGGGGATGCATACTTGCCGGCCTGAGTATGGGGACCACTCCAAGGGACACCAGTTCACGAATGCCTTTTTCCACAGAATCATCGGTCTCGCCAAGGCCTATGATGAAGTTCGAACAGACACGATTATGGCCGAAGATATCGACTGCTTCTTTAAGGGAGTGCAATATCATGTCCAGATCCTGTCCGACACACGATCGCTGGTAGATCGCTCTATCCATGGTCTCCACATTGTACTTGATCTCATCGGCACCGGCATCCTTGAGACGTCTGGTGGAATCTGGTGTGGGGTATACACAGACCCCGATGGGTACACCATATCGTCTTGCACTGCGTACCACCTCTACAGCCCGATCAACTTCGATCTCGGGGGTCTCGGCCACTCCGGATGTAATAGAGATGGCCTTCATTGTACCGGTCCGATGTGCCTTATCGATCATCTCCAGCACCTCCTCGATGGATTTTATCTTACCATCAAGTTTTGGTACGGGGCAGAACTTGCAGTCAAAGATGCATTTCTCCGTCATGTTCACATAGGCCTGTTCAGGACAGTGGATCAGTTCATCCTCGATCTGGCCACGTACCAGTTCTTCACCGTCCTTCATTATCACTATGTCTCCGTTTTCTCCGACGGCATGTAGAGGGGATGTTCCATCTACGGTAAGGCGGACCCTATGACCGCCTGATCTGAAGAAGAATGCGGACTTCCCGGCGCCGGGTCCTGCAGTGGGGATTGTTAACCTGCCCAGCAGGGATATGTCAATATCGACCTTGCCAATATTGATCAGTTCAGCTTTTGTCTCTGGTCTCATATCTTATCCTTTTTGACCGTGTGTGATGTTATATCTTTCCAATAGTTCATATGCGTACTCCACCAGTATCTTATATCTGAAGTCCAATATAGGGCAACATGTCTGTTTCCGATCATGTGCCATGGCCATGGCCAATGTGAAAGGAAATAATATTAGTTCCAATTATGAGGAGTCTGTATGAAGATCGATCCTGTATGCAATAAGGAAGTGCCTGAGACCACTCCATATACAGTAGAGCATGGGTGTAAGGTATACTATTTCTGTTCAGCGGAATGTATGAAAAAATATGATTATATGGGGAAAAGTGTCATCAGGCTAAAGCACAATCTGGAAGAGAAAAAACGCGTATCTTTCGGAAAATTGCGAAAGGAGATCATAAAGCCTGGGATATGTACTTTATGTGGCGCATGCGCTGCCTCATGCAGATCCATCATAATTTCCAGTGTGCCGAAACTGGTTGGACCATGCACGTCCTGCGGCGTCTGCTATAATCAGTGCCCCCGGACCATTACAACGGAGGAAGAACTGGTGGGACGTATCCGATTTGCCTATGGTGCACGCAACACTCTGGATTGCCTGCATGGTGGTCAGGATGGTGGGGTGGTGACAGCGCTTATTACCTATGCTCTTGAGGAGGGTTTGATCGACTGTGCAGTGGTGACCACACATACCAAGGAAGAACCATGGAAACCGGTTGCGATCATCGCAGAGAGATGCGAGGACCTGCTCCCGTCATCCGGCAGCATCTATTCTCACAGTATGACAATGGAGGCTCTGATGGACGCTATACAGCGTGGCATGCGCAGTATCGCTTTTGTGGGCCCGAGCTGCAACATCGATGCCGTATACAAGATGCAGAAGAGTCCCTATGGTTTCCTGCGTATTTTCATGCGTTCAAATGTGCTCAAACTTGGCTTGTTCTGTATGGATACTTTCTCTTATGAGGGTATCAAAGAGTTCGTTGAAATGCATGATATGCGGCTTGTGGATATCGATTCTATGAAGATCCGGAAGGGTAAGTTCGAGTTTTCGACGGGAGATGATGTAAGTACGTTCAGTCTCGACGAGTTCGACCAGTACCGGAGTAGTTCATGCAAATACTGTACTGACCTGACGGCGGAGAACGCTGACATATCGTTTGGAGGCATAGGCACGCCAGAAGGCTATACTACGGTGCTGGCACGTAGTTCCATCGGTTATGAGATATTCAATGAGGCAGTGGCTACCGGTTATATAGAAGCACGGCCTCTGGAAGAAAAAGAGATGGATAGGGTCCTCCACCTAGCGAAACTTAAGAAGGTTCAGATGTATGGATTGAGCCGTAGGAACAAAACTTAATGGATGAGGTAATTCTTGATACCGCCCAATGTTGGCATCTGTTGAATTACAATAGTATCTTCCCTTTTTGCCAATCATTGACTATTTTTATGGCTGTTCTCGAATCATCCACCTTCCCTTTCTTTTTCAGGAAGTTGCACTGCCTGCCTATAAGCTCAAGTATCTCATAGGAATCTTCTTCGTTCTCCCCTCCGATCGTGACATTGTAGGAGGATTCCAGAGCAGTTTTATTTTCAGAACACATTTTCTCAATGATCTTCAGGGCCACGCCGATGGGATCCTGCAGATGTGTTGTATCCTTCACTCCGAGAAGACCCTGTTTATATTCGTCGTTGTCATCAAATGGGATCACTCCGGGTGTATCAATAAATTGGATGTGTGAACCTGCATTTACAAGTTGTACTCCTCGTGTATAACCGGATATCGAGGAAGTACTGGCTTTATTCTTCCCGGCCACCCCATTGATCACCGAGGATTTTCCTGTGTTAGGATATCCGAGGCAACCAACCTGTATATCATGTCCCCGCATATTAGCCACCTCAAGGATCTTGTGCCGTAGCATTGTCGTTCCAAACCTGTTCTTACTGGACACAAATACCGTTGGTGCAATCTTTGATAAGCGGGCTTTTGCTTTCTCAAGGGTTTCCTTTGATACAAGGTCACATTTATTAAGAACAATTATGAATGGTTTCTTTGAATATTTGATATTGCGTTCGACATCGCCGTTCCTGGTCTCATCTGGAAACCGAGCATCAACGACCTCAAGAAGGATATCGGCCTTTTTAATGACATCATTCACCATCATCCTGTAGTTTGCCATGGAATGTACTATAATGCATGGAGATATAAAGGATGTGTTGCGAGAACTTTTTTATAGGACCGATATGATTCTTATTCAAAATGTTAATTCCGATACATGAGCAACTAATATGATCCCTGCTGAATTCCTTGTCATTTTCTTCAGTCTTGCAGCAGCTGCAACATGGGGAGCTGGAGATTTTAGTGGTGGTTTTGCTACAAAACGCACCAGTGTATATGTAGTTGTAACAATCACGCAGATCGTTGGTCTGGTGTTTTTCCTGCTTATGGCTATCGTATTTTCAGAACCGTTCCCTCCAACGAACAGCCTGTTCTGGGGATTCATTGCAGGAGTTGCAGGAAGTTTGGGTCTTCTGGCACTGTTCCACGCTCTGTCCACTGGGCATATGGGAGTGGCAGCACCAGTTTCGGCTGTAGTTACCGTTGCTTTGCCTGTGGCATATGGTGCGTTCAATGAAGGATTCCCTAACAGTCACCAGATCGTAGGCATTGTTATAGCTCTCGTCTCGATGTTGCTTATAAGTGGCACCGATGAGATGGGTAGGATTAGGAAACAGGAGTTAGCGATCCCTTTTATTGCAGGGATCGGTTTTGGTATGTTCTTCATATCCGTTGACAATTTCAGTGAAACAGCAGTATTCTGGCCCCTGTCAGTTGCAAAGCTGTCAGCGGTCCTGGTGACACTGGGTTTTGCTCTTTTGAGAAAATCGGCAAAGTTTCCTTCAGGAGATGTTCTTCCATTAATACTACTTGCAGGCGTCTTCGATACTGCAGGAAGCCTGTTCTTCACGTTTGCTTCGGAAGTTGGCAGGCTTGATATTGCAACGGTGATATCCTCCCTGTATCCGGGAGGCACGGTGTTGCTGGCGTGGTTTGTTCTGAAGGAAAGATTGTCTTCAAAACAGTGGATCGGTGTTGCACTGGCTTTGACCGCGATCGTGTTGATCTCTTTGTGAAAGGGTTCTGCAACCCAATATGATCGTGTCCGTAAATTCACGATTGTTTAACTCAGGATCAATTCAACTCCAGCCTCTCACCCGTAGCCATGTAAATCACACTTTCACATATATTTGAGGCATGATCAGCTATGCGTTCAAGATAACGTATCAGGAATAGCAGATGGGACGCATTGGAAATTGTGCTGGGGTCTTTGGCCATCATATCCATCAATTCCATCCATAATTCATAGAATAGCTTATCGACCTTTTCATCCTCTTGAGCTGTTGACTTTGCCAGTTCGACATCGGCTGTTTCAAATGCCTTGATCGAATTCTTTAACATGTCTCCGCCAATCTCCGCCATTCTATCCATATTGTCCAGTGGTTTAATGTGCCCGCCGTCAATCTTTTCGGTGAGCTCAGCAATATCAACGGCAAGGTCACTCATTCTCTCAAGGTCTATAGCTATCCTTATACAGGCCATTATGAGTCTCAAGTCACCTGCCATTGGTTGCTGGAGAGCAAGCAGCCGGGACGTGCTGATCTCCACAGCCATTTCCTTATCATCGATCAGATCATCCATTTTGATGGTCTCGTTTGCAAGTTCAAGATCAAGTTCCACAAAAGCATCCATGGAATCTTGAAGGATCTTCTGCGACAGTTCACCCATCTGGATTATATTATTTTTTAAGAGACTTAGCTCTTGTATGTATTTCTCTCTAACCATTTGATCAGCCAAACCTTCCTGTTATGTAATCCTCAGTACCCTTCTCCTGTGGATTCTCAAATATCTGTTTTGTCTCACCGAACTCGATTATTTCCCCGTTCAGGAAAAATGCTGTATAATCCGAGATCCTTGCAGCCTGTTGCATGTTATGGGTTACAATCACGATCGTATAGTCCTTTTTCAGATCCATGATCAGTTCTTCTATCTTGTTGGTAGAGATCGGGTCAAGCGCACTGCAAGGCTCGTCAAATAGAATAATATCAGGTTTGACGGCAAGAGTTCGTGCAATACAGAGTCGCTGCTGCTGGCCTCCGCTCAGGTCAAGGGCTGAAGAATCAAGCCTGTCCGAAACCTCATCCCACAGTGCTGACGAGTGAAGTGCCTGTTTAACTATCCCATCGATCTCCTTTTTGTCCACGCCGTGAATGCGTGGTCCATAGGCGATGTTGTCATATATGGACATAGGAAAGGGGTTCGGTTTTTGAAATACCATTCCCACACGCTTCCTGAGTTCTACAACATCAACATCATTTTCATAGATATTTTTCGATCTTTCAAATATCTGGCCTTCGATCCTGCAGCTCTTGATGAGATCGTTCATCCTGTTCAGACAACGCAGGAATGTGGATTTACCACATCCGGAGGGTCCTATAAAAGCAGTGACACCGTTTTTTGAAATACCAATGGAAACCTCCTTGAGAGCATGATTTTCACCATACCAGAGGTCCAGATCTTTAACCTGTATCTCAACCTCGTTTTCATTTTTTATATTTTCCATATTATAACACCTACTATACGATTACCATCTCATTTTTTTTGTATAATGTCTTCGTATCATTACGGCCACAACGTTCACACTGAGTACGATCAAAAGCAATACAAGGGCTGTTCCATACTGAATGTGGCGCGTTTGGGCTATATTAGTACCCGATGTTGCAAGCACGAACAGATGATACGGAAGGGCCATAAATTGATCATACACAGAATTTGGCAGTCGGGGCAGGAAGTATGCAGCACCTGTCAGTAGTATAGGCGCAGTCTCACCCGCAACTCTTCCAATACCCAAGATAGAGCCTGTGACCATACCCGGCATCGCGGCCGGAAGCACGACATTACGTATTGTCTGCCATTTAGTAACCCCAAGCGCAAGCGAAGCATCCCTGTACTCTCTGGGCACAGCTGCAATGGCTTCTTCACTTGACCTGATTATCACAGGTACTATGAGAAGTGCCAGTGTGAGGGAAGCTGCCAGTAACGAAGGACCAAAGTTTAAGAACTTCACGAACAGAGCAAGCCCAAAGAGGCCGAATACAACAGAAGGTGTACCTGCAAGATTGTTTACCGCCATCTGTATTATCCATGTGGAACGTCCTGAATATGCATATTCGTTCAAATAGATCGCAGCCAGGATGCCAATAGGAAGAGCTACCATCATAGAACCCACGATCAGGGATATTGTGCCCACTATTGCAGGGAATATTCCACCCTCGGTCATCCTGTTCCTTGGCATGTCTGTCAGGAACTCGAGATTTATCGCACCAATACCATTGGAGATGATATAGTACAGGATCAAGAGCACAAAACCGACTACGGTAGCCATTGAGAGTCCTATGAACGAAAATGCTATCTTTTCATTGGTCTTCCGATCAAAGAACATCAGATCGCCTCCTTGAACCTGTATTTCTTTTTAATAAAATCTGCGATCAGGTTGATTAAGAACGTCATAATGAACAGCACGGAACTTATGGCAAACAGTGCATGGAAGTGTTCACTTCCCTGAGGCACTTCGCCCATCTCAAGTGCTATAGTTGCTGTCATTGTCCTTACAGGCTCCAGGATCCCAGATGGAAAACCGGGGATAACCGCTGAATTACCTGTCACCATCATAACTGTCATGGTCTCCCCAATAGCACGCCCCATCCCAAGCATAACTGCAGCCGAGATCCCGGAAATTGCTGCAGGTAATAATACCTTATAAATGGTTTGCCATTTCGTAGCACCAAGCGCCAGAGAACCTTCTTTAATATACGAGGGGATCGAACTGATGGCATCTTCGGATATGGATATGATCGTTGGCAGTGCCATCACGGCAAGCATAACAGAACCGGTCAGGGCGGTCTGCCCTGTTGAAAGGTTCAGGAAGTTCTGTAGACGTGGGACCAGTACCACAAGTCCAAAGAAACCATAGACTACCGAAGGGATGCCTGCAAGTATCTCAATGAAAGGCTTTAATATCTCTGCAACTCTGGGAGTTGCAAGTTCTGATATATAGACCGCACATGCAATCCCAAGGGGGACCGATATAATGATCGCACCCGCTGTCACAATAAGAGAACCAAACAACAGCGGCAGAAGTCCGAACTTATGTGGGTCAGCTGTTGGGTACCATGCGGTCCCTGTGATGAAATCTATAAAAGAGACTTCATGGAAAAGTGAGATCCCTTCCCGGAATAAAAAAATACATAGAAGGAAAAGGATCAAAACCGTAACTGCACTGGCCAGGAACAGCAAGGTTTCGATTGCATTTTCCTTATATCGCATTTTTAACATGTCAATCCTTTAATATATCTGAAATCCAGTTCACACTACAGGGAAGTAACCCACGTCGGATATGATATCCTGTCCTTCCTGGCTCATCACAAAGTCGAGATATTCCTTTGCAAGACCCGTTGGCTCACCATCAGTGTAGTAATAAAGTGGTCTGGAAAGTGGATAAGTTCCACTTATGATGGTTTCAGTTTCCGGATACACGGCACCTTCGCCTTCATTCAGGGCAAGTCCCTTTACACTGTCATACAGATATGCAAATCCTATGTATCCTATGGCACCTTTATTGTGTGAAATTTCCTGTACAATTGCGCCGGTTGCAGGCTGGACAAGTGCATCTGCACGGTACTCATCTCCCTGAAGTACGTTATCCTGGAAGTATCCATAGGTGCCGGAGCTGCTGTCACGCGTAATTGTGGTAATGATACGATCCTCGCCACCAACTTCCTTCCAGTTCTTGATATCGCCATTGTAGATGGAACGTACCTGGTCAAAGGTTAATTCTGAGATCGGGTTCTCCGGGTTGACGACAACTGCTATTCCGTCCCATGCAATAATATGTAGAACAGGGTCGATACCGTTGTTCTGTGCATTCTCAATTTCCGAATCCTTCATATTTCTGGATGCCATTGCAATGTCAACCTCACCATCGATGAGGGCTGCGATACCAACGCCAGAACCTCCGCCAACCACAGTGACACTTGTGTCAGGATCATTGATCATGAACTCTTCAGCCTCTGCCTGGCTGAGAGGCAAGACCGTATCCGATCCTTTTATGAGGATACTACGCTCTTCGGTAGTTATCTGTTCATCTGATCCATTCTCATTGTCAATACATCCGATCCCAAGGAAAGTGAGTCCAACTAAGAGAATTGAAAGAACGGTATATATTTGAATATTTTTAGACATTTTGCATCATCCTTTGAAGAACAGATTGTTCATCTGTTACGTGAATCAGAAAGGTGACACCAATATATATTTGTGATCTGCATAGACTATGTATTCACACATAGTCTATACATGAGTGCATAGTCTATATAGTCTATATAGATATTTGTTCATTAAGCATGGGATCAAATTTGATTTTTGAAAATACTAACCCTCTCCTCCCTCTCAACCCAACATATTAATATAAAGCACCTGTCTCTATTCCACTATACTACTTATTTCAATTATTCGAGGAACCTGTAATGATCACAAAAGATGAGGTAGAACACGTAGGATGGCTTGCCCGCATCGAGATCGATAGCGCGGATGCGGAAGGCTATGCTACAAAACTGAACTCTGTACTGGAGTATTTCGGACAGCTGGATGAGGTAGATACTGATGGTGTGGCTCCGACATATCATGTGGCTGATATTATGAATGTATTCAGGGATGATGTTGTAACTGACTCGCTTGAGCAGAAGGACGTGCTCACGAACACTGACAGTGAGCAGGATGGCTACATTAAGGCACCGAGGATCATGTGAGGTGGATTGATGGCGGAATGGATGAATATATCTACACTTAAGGAAACAATCTCCGGTAGCTCGGCGGCAGAGATCACTGCTTCATATCTTGAGACCATCGGGAAAAGTGGTATCAATGGTTATACCTATGTCTTCGATGGTGCATTGGAAAGGGCAAAGTCCATTGACAAGGATGGACACGGGGGGATGCTGGCAGGAGTTCCAATTGCGATCAAGGATAGCATTTCTACCAAAGGGATGCCTACTACGTGCGGCTCAAAGATACTTGAAGGATACGTGGCCCCGTATGATGCACATGTTATCGAACGTCTGAAGGTGGCGGGTGCGGTGATCCTCGGGAAGACCAATATGGACGAGTTCGCCATGGGTACGTCCACCGAATCAAGTGCTTATGGCACAACACTAAATCCCTGGGATCCTAAAAGGGTGCCGGGCGGTTCGTCGGGTGGCAGTGCGGCCGTGGTTGCAGCAGGCGAGACGCCTCTGTCCCTGGGCTCGGATACCGGTGGTTCGGTACGATGCCCGGCGGCGTTCTGTGGTGTGGTGGGATTCAAACCCAGCTACGGTGCGGTATCCAGGTACGGCCTGGTCTCCTATGCGAATTCCCTTGAGCAGATCGGACCCATAGCTACTTCTGTGGAGGACATTGCGGTGCTGATGGATGTCATCGGAGGGTATGACTCCCGGGACAGCACTTCCATTGACAAGGAGATCCGATATCAGGATGCCCTTGTTGATGATGTGGCAGGTCTGAATATCGGTGTGCCCACGGAATACTTCGGGGAAGGCATCGATGCAGGTGTCGAGAAGTCCGTCTGGGATGCGATCCACATGTATGAGGATATGGGTGCCACGTGGACGCAGGTGTCCATGCCGCACACAAAATATGCACTGGCAGCATACTACGTTATTGCCATGAGCGAGGCATCATCGAATCTCGCGCGGTTTGATGGTACTCGGTACGGTCCGCGTGTTGATGGCGAGAACTGGCATGTTATGGCATCAAGGACTCGTGCATCCTGTTTTGGTAAGGAAGTACAGCGTAGGATTCTGTTGGGAACCTATGCCCTTTCTGCCGGATATCATGATAAATATTATCTCAAGGCACTGAAGGTGAGAACCCTTGTCAAACAGGACTTTGACAGGGCGCTGTCACAGGTCGATGTGCTGATGGCTCCGACCATGCCAACACCGGCGTTTAAGATCGGGGAGAAGATCGATGATCCGTTGTCCCTGTACCTGAGCGATGTGAACACGGTCCCCATAAATCTTGCAGGCGTACCTTCAATATCCGTGCCATGCGGTCAGGTTGATGGTCTGCCTGTGGGATTGCAGATCATCGGAAAGCATTTTGATGATTCCACGCTAATACGGTCGGCATTCGCCTTTGAGACGAATACGGATCATCATACCATGCGTCCTGCGGAGGTGGTATAAGTGGTATACGAGAATCCGGATGGTGTGATGATCGGGCTGGAGATACATGTCCAGCTGAACAAGCTCAATACCAAGATGTTCTGCGGTTGTTCCACACAGTATCATAATGCAGGGCCCAATACACATGTCTGTCCGGTATGCCTGGGTCTTCCAGGTTCCCTGCCTGTGATCAACAAGCGTGCGGTGGAGTATGCTATCAGGATCGGGCTGGCGTTGAATTGTGATATTGTCGAGCAGACCCAGTTCCATCGGAAGAACTATTATTATCCGGATCTGCCCAAGGGATTCCAGACCACCCAGTATGATTTCCCCATCGCTTCCGGTGGAAAGGTCGTGATCGAAGGTGAGGATGGAGAGCACGTGGTGCGTATCACCCGTGCCCATATGGAAGAGGATCCGGGTCGTCTGATGCACATCGGTAGCATTGAGAAGTCCAAGGGGACATTGATAGATTACAATCGTTCAGGTATGGGTCTGATCGAGATCGTGAGCGAGCCGGATATGAGGAGCCCGAAGGAAGCACGTCGTTTCCTGGACAAGCTGCGCAACATCATGGAATATCTTGACGTGTTCGACAGCGACCTTGAGGGTGCGATGAAAGTGGATGCGAACGTCTCCATTATGGGCGGTGACCGTACCGAGGTGAAGAACATTTCCTCACACAAAGGTGCGGAACGTGCACTCCTGTACGAGATAATGCGTCAGAAGAACCTTCTGCGACGAGGGGGCAATGTGGTTATGGAGACGCGTCATTTCGACGAGGCCCGTGGGGTTACGATATCCATGCGTACCAAGGAGGAAGAACACGATTATCGTTACTTCCCCGAACCTGATCTGGTTCCCATGCGTGTTGCTGACTGGGCTCCATCTATTTATGAGGCTCTTCCCGAACTTCCGGATGCAAAGAGGGAGCGGTTCGTATCCCAATATGACATGGCAGATATGCATGCCAAGGCGCTTACTTCAGATATTCGTGTGGCCGATTTCTATGAACTGGTTGCAGCAGTGATCGATCCCAGGACGGCTGCCGCATGGGTGGCAGATGTGCTAAAGGGTGAACTGAATTATCGTGACCTTAACATAACCTCTTTTACGGTGGATGACATTGTCGAGATCATCAAGCTGGTGGTCGAGGGGAAGATCACTGAAAAGAGTGGGGTACAGGTCATCCGTACGATTATGGATGAGGGAGGCTCGCCTCAGGATATCGTCAGGCAGAATGGTCTACTCAGGGTTGAGGATGATATTGTCACACAGGCCGTGTCCGAGGTTATCAGTGAGAATAAGGATGCTCTGTCCGATTATATTGCCGGCAAAGGCAAATCCCTGAACTACCTGGTGGGCCAGGTGATGAAAAAGACAAATGGACGTGCTGATGCCCGGCAAGCGCGGGAAATGATGTTAGAGGCGATCGACAGGATCAATAAGTGATGGGAGGTCATATCTGGATATTCCATCCCAAAACAATTATATGTATTGAAAATCATGTAAGCAGCCCAATACGAATTATTTAATAATTTATGATCATAACAATTTTCAGGTGAAAACATATGGCAAGATTCCCAGAAGCAGAGGAGCGAATCCTCAACAAGAAAATCTGCATGAAGTGCAATGCTCGTAATGCACCACGTGCAACACGCTGCAGGAAATGCGGTTACGACAAGCTTCGTGTTAAATCCAAGGACGTCAGAAGAGGCTGATCTTACTGATGCAGGTGGAACAGTATCTTGATGGTATTGTGGATCGTCAGGGTACGGTTCACTTAACGCTTATAGATCCCGCATCCCAATCTCCCGACAGGGCGGCCGATATTGCTCGGTTAGCAGTGGCAGGGGGTACCGATGCTATTATTATTGGAGGCTCTACCGGAGCTTCTGGTATGGTACTGGATCAAACACTTATAAAGATCAAGGAACATACGGATGTTCCTACAATCCTGTTTCCGGGTAATGCCGGTGGGATCAGTGTCTATGCAGATGCTATCTTTTTTATGAGCCTGTTGAATTCCCGTGATGTCAATTATATCACCACAAACCAGGCCATGGGTGCACCTCTTGTGTACCGGAGTGATATTGAACCGATCTCCATGGCATACCTGATCGTTGAGCCCGGCGGTACGGTTGGATGGGTTGGCGATGCCAAGCTGATCCCAAAGGATAAACCCGAGATCGCGGTTGCCTATTCGCTGGCAGGTAAGTACATGGGGATGCATTACACCTATCTCGAGGCAGGTTCTGGTGCGGAATACCCGGTGACCCCGGCTATGATCGGCGCTGTAAAACATGTGCTGGGTGACAACAAACTAATCGTCGGAGGGGGTATCCGTGATGCCAGGGATGCAGAGCAGTGTGCCGCAGCCGGGGCAGATATGATCGTTACGGGAACGATCGTTGAAGAAAGTACGGACATCAGGGCGAAGATCGAAGAACTTGTCATGGCCATCAAAAAATAAGTCTCAGTCCTGTTTGTATATGAAACAGCCCTGTTCTCCTGTTCGAAGCGTCTGCAGAGCGGGTAGTATGTTCTCTCGTCCGATAATTTTGCTATCTGCTACCGGTGTACTCTATGATGGTACAGGGTTTTGTCACTGATGTTCCCCTATTCCCGTCGCGAATCTCACAAGTTATATATCTCAAGACCGTTCTATCTTTAATTGGAGGTATTTGTATGGTTGATCCGATTGATTATATGAAGAAAGTTGGACTGTTTGGACTTGGAATATATGCTCTGACCGAAGAGAAGATCAATGAATCCATCAAGGAAATGGTCGAGAGCGGAGATCTCAACAGGGAAGAGGGGAAGAAGTTCGTTGAAGAACTGATCGAAAAGCGCAGAGTACAGCAGGATGAGCTTGAAGAAAAGATCTCCTCCAAAGTGAAGGAGACGTTTGGCAAATCTGATCTTGCGACCAAGGATGAGATCAAGAACCTTGAGGATAAGATCGAGCGCCTCGAGAAATTGCTGGAGGAAGCTAGCAAAAAGGAATGATCTGCGATCATCCTTTAAATCGTTATATTTTAATTTGTAATGGCAATGAGCTGTCTGTGTGATATGTTTTCCAGACAGCATCCACTTGTACATATGTCTGGTCGGTCCATTGTCAGTCGGTGACAGATCGGTGTCCGATCATAGGTTTGCCAATAGCGGATAAGTATGTCTCTAGGAATAACACGCAGATATTCAATGGTCAGGAGATATGGGATCATCATCGATACCCTTATCAAATATGGCTTTGGATATTTTGTGGACCAGATGGGCCTGCGATCGATCGGTTCCGTGAAGTCCAGGTTCAAGGGACGTTTTGGCAGAGGAGGGGCTGTCAACACTAGGCCCGCACGTGCACGTCAGGTGCTCGAAGAACTCGGCCCCACTTACGTGAAGTTCGGTCAGTTCCTCAGTATGCGACAGGACCTGATCCCGCAGGAATATTCCGAAGAATTCACAAAGCTCCAGAACGACGTGCCATCTTTTGCGTACGAGGATGTGGAGCACATTGTGGCGGAAGAACTGGGTGGCGAGATCTGTGATCTGTTCAGTGAATTTGAAAAGAAGCCAATAGCTGCTGCTTCCATTGGGCAGGTGCACCGTGCAAAGCTCCCGGATGGTACGGATGTGGCCGTAAAGGTACAGCGACCAGAGATACTTGATGTCATCGAAGTCGATCTGGATATCATGTACAGCATCGCAGGATTCGCCCAGGAACATATCCATGATGCTCAATTATACCGCCCTGCAGATATCGTGGATGAGTTATCCCGATCAATCCACGCTGAGCTGGATTATACACAGGAAGCCCGGAACATTGAGCGTTTTCGGCATAATTTTAGAAAAGATCATAATATAACGATCCCGAAGGTCTATTGGGATTACAGTAGCAAGCGTGTTCTGACAATGGAGTATATCGATGGCGTCAAGTGCATCAATTTTGATAAGCTCGATGAGCTTGGTATTGACCATAACCAGGTCGCAACATATGGCACAGAAGCTTTCATGAAACAGGTGTTCGAGGATGCTTTCTTCCATGCGGACCTGCATGCTGGTAATGTTTTTGTGCTTAAGGATGGCCGGGTGGCCCTGTTAGATTTTGGTATGGTCGGATACCTTTCCGAAGAGGTCCGCAGAAATCTTACAGATGCCCTGATCGCGATCACTCGGGGGAATCTGATACAGTTCATTGAAGTGCTCAGGGATTTCGGTGTGGTCAGCGAAAAGCTTGATGAACAGGCGTTCAAGGTGGACTGTGATTACCTGTTGAACAAATATTATGGGCGATCCCTTGATCAGCTTGATGTGTCTGCAGTGTCTGCTGAGATGATGGGACTTTTAAGAAGGTACCAGATGCGGGTTCCTTCGAACGTTGCCCTGTTAATCAGGGGGGTGATGACGGCCAGTGGTTTTGCAACGCAGATAGCCCCGGATTTCAATGTTACTGCCATTGCAGAACCCTATGCAAAAAAGGTAATGAGAAACCGCATAATGCCAGATGCTCTTGCAAGAAATGCCTACAATGACATGTGGCATGTGTCCCGCATGTTGCACAAAGCCCCACTCCAGTTATCTCATATCCTCGGTGTTGCGGAAAAAGGTTATCTGAATCTCAGATTCGAGCACCATGGAATGGATAGGATCGTGAATGAGATGAGTGCTTCCAGCAACCGTCTGGCGTTCAGCATGATCATATCTGCTATCATCGTGGGCTCGTCCCTGGTCATACAGACGGGTATGGAGCCACACCTATGGGGTGTTCCCATGCTGGGTGTCCTGGGTTTTCTCGCTGCAGGTATATTGGGTATGGGACTTGCGGTATATATTCTGAGGACGGGGAATATCTGAAGTGTTTTGACAGTTCCTTTTGGCAATAACCTTTAAATCGGTTTTGAGTCATTATACCTGATACCGCTATAAATGATCATTTATTATCACTTCCCTTCCCTCAGGTGTTGGACATGATAGATCCCCAGATCGAACGTAAGCTCATTGAGATCATGCGTATAATCGATGAGAATGATAAACCGATAGGCGCAAGGGCTATTGCCGATGAGCTGTACAGCCGTGGTTATAATATTGGAGAACGTGCTGTACGTTATCATTTGAGTATATTGGATGAAAGAGGGTTCACTGAAAAACATGGATATAGTGGCCGTACGATCACTGTTAAAGGAAAAGGGGAGTTGGGGGAGGCACTTATCGGTGATCGTCTTGGTTTTGTTAGCACATGGATTTAGGACATGATCTACCGGACTGACTTTGATCTGGTATCAGGGATAGGAAATGTGATCGTTAATATCTCTCATATTGATATGGTTGATTTTGTTAAGTGCATGGAGGTCTTGACCTATACTGCATCCGGCGGGATGGGTATCAGTCCCAGGCTCGATATTTTCGATGGGGGGTGTGATGATGTGTACGTACCGCCAGGCAAGATATCTATTGCAACAGTATGCAGTATGACCTTTGATGGCATCCTCCTGAAGAACTGCATTCCGGTAAGGCCCTCCTTTGGCGGTATCATGCAGATGGCCGACGGTGTACCTCAGGGCTTCCTGGATCTCATCTCATACACCGGTACGTCTATTG
>JAIOTO010000114.1 GCA_021106765.1 Methanosarcinaceae archaeon | reverse complement strand
CGGTCACCACGGTCGTGCCGATACTGTGTGCAGTAAATATGCCAGTGCCTGCATCGATGGTTCCGACAGTGGTATCGCTGCTTGTCCAATTCACCAACGTTTCAAATGTGTTGTTGAACTGATCCAGGGTCTCACTTGTAAATGTGTGAGTTTCTCCCGCATATATACTTGCATTTACTACGTTGATAGTGGTCAGTGCGCGTGCGGTCACGGTCACCACAACACTATTATTGACTGATCCATTTACAGCCGTTATCGTGGCATTCCCGCCAGCAAGAGCAGAGAACACACCACTACTTACATTGATCGTACCCACGGTAGTGTTGCTGCTATTCCAGATCAATGTGGTATTGAACGTGTTGTTGTACTGATCAAAGGTATCAGCTGTGAAGTTCAGGGTCTGACCATCGATAAGTGGGTCCGGGATAGATGTGGTGATATTGATAGTAGTCAGTGCGCGTGCGGTCACAGTGACCATAATACTGTCGTTGACCGATCCATTTACAGCCGTTATCGTGGCATTCCCACCAGTCAGGGCAGAGAACACACCACTACTTACATTGATCGTACCCACGGCAATGTTGCTGCTAGACCAGATTCATGTCGTATTGAACGTGTTGTTGTACTGATCAAAGGTATCAGCTGTGAAGTTCAGGGTTTGACCATCGATAAGTGGGTCCGGGATAGAGGTAGTGATATTGATAGTAGAAAGTACCGGTTCTGCAAGCACCTCCATCGTGGCGTTGCCACTCACACTCCCATTTACAGCGGTCACAGTGGCCGTACCCACATCCAGTGCAGTGAACACGCCTGTGGACATATTGATCGTACCCACCGTGGTGTTGCTACAGTTCCATAACACGGTTGCATTGATCGGATTGCTGATTTGGTCCAGGGTATGGGCTGTGAAATTGCAGGTATCGTGCACATAAACATTTTTATTTGTAATATTGATCGATGTCAGGATCGGATCATTGATGATACCGGATACAACGGTTGCGAAGGGTTGTGGTCCATGTGGGATACTTGTACCGGAGATCGTCATGGTATACCAACCAATATCCGATATTGATATCTCGAACTGTTCTACGTTGTTGATACTATCATTGAGTCCATACTCATTATCAGTGGGTCCTGTGACCAGCAGGTCCAGATCATTGACAAGATTGATCTGTGCACCTACATCCGAAGGATAATCGGTCCATACGAGCGTGGCCCTGAATGGCTGGGAACTATTGGTCACATAATACCGTGCTTCGACCGAATCACCGGTGGTCAGCTGAGAGGTGTTGTCAGAATAATGGATACTCCGTGAGTTCGAAGGATATAGGGTCTCTTCCAGATCCACCCTCCCCCATCCCTGGGAATGATCTGGGACATGGGTCACATCATCGTTCAAATCATACTCTCCGGGATACATGTCATGCGCACCATGGATCATTGTGGCCTTGATCAAGGCAGCTGAAGGAGTAATGTTCATATTATCCATGTAATTCTGGCGCACGAGTGCCGCAGCTCCTGCTGTGAGGGGTGTGGCCATGCTGGTCCCTCCCATATAGAGATAAGACTGGTCATATACTCCCCATCCAGTCCCATTTGCATTACTCGAGCGGGCAGATATGATGAATGTGCCAGGTGCCACCACGTCGGGCTTAGTGCGCCCGTCATCAGTAGGACCCCTGCTACTGAATGCTGCCATACCCTTGATATTGTCCGATAATCTGTCACTGTATATCGGATCAACAGGGAAATTGGAAGGCCATGAACCTCCATAGGTATTACTTATGCCTGGTCGATAGTTCTCCGATGCACCAACGGTGAGGCAGTTCTTGGCGGTTGCCGGAGCTCCTGTTGAATCCAGATCCACAACCCCATTGGAATCAAAATCGACACCATCATTGCCTGCAGAAAAGAGGATCAGCATGTCGGGATGTTCCCACATGAATAGGTCAACATTCTGCGAATATGAATTATAGACGCCATAACTGCTACTGCCCCAGCTGTTCGTGTGGATCCTTGATCCATTATTATAAGCCTGCTGGAAGAGTACTGTGAGGTTGGCGGGGATGCCTCCCAGAGACTCATCCGCATCTTCAATTGCCTGGAATACAAGATGTGCCTCAGGGGCTATTCCTGCGAATGATCCATTGGATGCTGAACCATTACCGAGTACTGAACCGGACACATGGGTACCGTGACCACTATAGACATCTTCCGGACCGTTATCTGAGAGATCGAGCAATGCGTCAATGCGACCTTGGAAGTCGGGGTGAGATGTATCAAGACCCGTGTCGGCGATCCCGATGACCTGTCCACTTCCATTCAGGTTGTGTGTGCTGTGGATGATGGTCGCGTTCATGATCACACTGGCAACGTTGTTCTGGATCACTGGTTTTGTATATTCCTCGATCCAGCGCACACCGTCCAGAACCGAGATATCGGCTACTTTCGACATATCGATATTAGCGCGGATCACACATGGAGATCTGTCAAGCACCCTGCCGCCCAGTGCGTCGATCATTTGGGATACGACCCTGTCCTGTTCTGGTTCGAACAGGAGCACGGTGATGTCTCTCTGACCTGATCCGGAGGGCAAAAGATCAGGATCGATCTTGTATTCTGGCCGATAGACACCGACCCAATGCACATGATCAAGCATTTTTACTGTATCAAGAAGTAAAGGGGACATGCGCACCAGATAAGCATTGATCGGAAGATAGTTTATGATCTCTGCACCTGCATCCGACAGAGAGTACTTCCATTCATCCTGTATGTGATCCTCGAACTGAACGATATAATAGTAGGAGGTGTTGCTCTGTTTATCATTTATTGCTACATGTGACATTTCCGGAAGAATATCCTCTATGCATGTGTCTATCTGTATAGACCTCATCAGGATGCTGTGCTTGTTTATCCCTTCTGTTGTAGGGACCACATACTTAGAAGGCAGTAATACGTCCTCATGGAATGATCCCTGATAAGATCGGTTCATATTCTGAAGATCAGATGCAGAAGACATATTATTGTTCATGGGTATATTGCCAGTACTGATGCTGATCAAAAGGAAAGTGACAATCACCACAACAACGAATGACGATATTTTGCCCATGAACGTACCTACATATCAGTATCGGTTATTTGAATAATTACAATTTCGTTGCTCTGTAAAAGGAATGGGACTCATCCGTCTTTAAGTTTTAGATGAATATGAATGAAAACAAAAGAACAAGGTCCGTATTGATAACAGAAATGTTGGTGGTGGTGGTACGATATGAAAACTGCATCCCGGCCTTGCTCTGTATTAAAGAATGAATGTACATGTATATAAAGCTTATGTGCATATTTAACTTGTCTTTGCACACATGTTAACAAAAAAACACAATCGATAGAAGTTTAATAGTTATGTACATGCATGAATGTAGTAACGTGATCTGCACGATGAATCTATAACATTTTAACCGGAAATTATATTGCATCTTGATCATATTCTACTATCTGATAACAATGCAAGAATATAAGTTAAAACGTGGATTTTCACCGGACATCGAACGAATGTACACTGAATTAAGCGAGTGCTTCCCCAGTGAGATCAAGAAAGAAGATGGAAAACTGATCACTTCTTATGGAGCATTATCAAAATTATCTATATGGATGGATGGGAAAATACTTGTGATTGACACGGTTTCGGATATTGAGGGTGTCGATGATGAAAATGTCCTGGATACGAACAAGAGGTTCAGGGAATTCCTGAACAGATCCACGGGTTATTCAGCAAAAGAACGTGCGAAAAAGGCCAAGAAGAACGTTTAAAAATAACTGGATCATTGATCATCTGTGACATTCGTAAACAGAGGGTTCCTGGAAACTCTCAAGAGCTTCGAAATACCAACATGTCTGAGGGTATGCGCAGGTACCGATGGGTCTGTCACTTTCCTGCTCGAGATCATGACAAAGAACGATGTCTTGGTTGAAACAGAGGAACAGTATATCGTATCTGCTGATGACGACATGGCAGTCCTGCTGGGAATCGATCCGGGGGAAGATGTGAACCATCGCACTGTAACACTGCTTTCGGGAGGGGTTCCCTATGTCCATGCCCTGTCACTGGCCCCTATTGAAAGGATGCCTGAAAGTATCAGGCAGGATCTGATGCAAGCTGACATACCTATCGGTAAGATCCTGAGGAACTCGGGCTTGGAAACACGAAGGGATTTTGATATAATCGAAATGGATGATGGACAGGACCTGTTCATGAGTAAAATGGTACTATCCCGCACCTACAGGATCGTACATAATAACACCACCCTTATGTGGATCAGGGAACAGTTTCCAGCAGATGAACGCTGGAATCTCTGAACAGACCGAAAAGTTCATAATTGATTCAATATATTTAGAGACCGCAATGCTAAATAGAGTGCCTCGGTGGCTTAGGGGTATTGCGCGTCCTTGGTAAGGACGAGGTCGCGAGTTCGAATCTCGCCCGAGGCTCTACACAGTTTGTTGCAAAAGTCCATAATATGGTGCAAAAGTGCATTCGAATCGCACATTCCGCACCAAATACATTTTTTATTGTAATTCCACGATGTGTAACAATCAGTTCCATATTTATCCTTAATTAGAATGTCAGAAAAACCCATATTTATGGGAATTTAAATTTATGAATTTAAACAGTGCACTACAGCATAGCGTTTAACTTACGATTGTTAATGCGAATGTTCAGATAATCCCTCATGGTAATAGATTCACCGCATTTTTACCGTCTCAACATTTCACTCTATCTATGAACACAGGATTGTCTCCATAATCTCCCATTCTATCAAATTGTGGGCATCGCCGTTCGAATTAACTGCAGGTGCTTCACAAAAAACACTTCAAAATTCAATGATCCCTCTACCCTTCAATTCAAAAAAACATTTCGCACACGCATTTACATCAACAGCAGCATCATGTGCTTCATCAAAATATTCCTCAAACAATTTGTAATGCAATTCCGAAAGGGATGGCCGTTGATACCCATACGGCCCAGGCAACTTACAATAATCAGTTGATATTTTCATTGTACATATCTTCAGGATATCGGTCAATTGATTATCAAGATCGGCTCTCAAAAACTCAGCTCCGACGATCTTCTCATCAAAATTCATGTTATGGGCAACTAAATAGTCTGATCTGTCCATTGCTCTGGACAATTCATTAAGAACTACTTCCAGAGCAATTCCTTCATTGATCGCTGTTTCAGTTGAGATGCCATGAACATTTTCAGCATCTTTTGGAATTGTAAAGCCTTGAGGCTTTACGATATATTCAGAATTTGATATTATCTTTCCCGAATTATCGCAATGACGCCATGCGATCTGGACCAAGTGTGGCCAGTTGTCTAAGTCTGTGATCGGTGCTTTCCAATCTATGGGTAAGCCTGTAGTTTCGGTGTCAAATATCAGATATGATCTGTCATTCATTTGTACTCATTCCCTACAGGTATAATCTATACTCACAATTCCTACAAACATCTTCATTTCCAAAATATTTTTTTTAATAACCTGCTCATTTTCTCGCCCAGGCGACCAATTTTATTAAAACATAGGCAATATTAACTCTCTGAGCATTCGTGTATTTCCCTCAATTTATATCACAGCAATCATACCTGCATCTGTGATAGTGTATCCATCATTGTCTGTGATGTACCCCATTGCTTTAAGCTCTCGCAGGTGATTATAAGCCATTCCTTTGGAAATATCAACACTTTTACCAATCTCATTTACCGATGTTATACCGGATCTAATATTCTCAAGTATCTTCTTTTTTGTATGGGAGATATTGAATCCTAATATTGGAAAATCAATGATAGAATTATCCTCTTCCCTTCTATGTTTAATATACAATATACTATGATAACTATTTAATTCGTTCGTGTCAGATATAAACTGTTTGATTAAAAAACTGTGATAACAAAGGTGATCCAAATTCCAATAACAGACCACAACCTGTTCAACATCCTCCCTGAAGTAAGTGGGATATTCGCTTCCGAGGATACTGTCATCCATAACGATGTCACTTCAATTGTCATTATTGCAGATCTACAATTCGAAATGTATTTTTTGTATAGATCTTCGATTAGAAAAATTTGTTGAATTTTGTTGATACATGGTTCAACTCTTCGACCGCATTCCGCATCAATGACAATGATGTTTTGAATTAAAGATAAACTGAGTTAACCACACGATGTTGAAGAAAATCATATTAAATTATGGGATTATGATTTATGAAATCTATTTTACACGTGTTAT
>JAIOTO010000117.1 GCA_021106765.1 Methanosarcinaceae archaeon | reverse complement strand
TCTCTGAGGACATGTGCATGAGTGATCACGCTTCTTGCTATGTCCAGCTCAAGTTTTAGCATAGGCTTTCCAAAGCCCATATCCACAAACCGGTCGATCAGTTCCTTGCCGGTTTTCTCCAGAGAACAGAACGGTTTTGGAAACTCACTGTCCACTCCTGCTGCTTCAAGTTCATTCCTTACCTGACGGATAAGTCCTTCTGGTGCAAGCGTTGGGTTTTCCACAGGTGCGATAACAGCCTGCGCACCGGTAGCTCGGGCAATTGAAGGCAGTACCGCAAAGATATCCGGATGCAGATCAATGGCGATCAGAAGATCGCACGCAGCCATGTTATTCGGAAGATATGTATCTGGTTCATCGACAAATTCCGGCAGGTCCCCGGGCAGCTCGTGTATATCAGTAATGTTCCCTGCAAAGGAAGGTCTTGTCGTTCGACACTGGTCACAGAGGTCTCCACATGATATACAGAATGTGCTAGAATTGACAAGATTACCGATGACCTTTTGTCCAAATTCTCCGGTATAGTATATTCCGATCTTCATTTTCTGCCTCTTATGGGATTATCTGTGATCAATTCAAAAATATCTTTTAGTTATCTAGTATAAGTAGGATACTGGTATATATAGTATAAGTTTCATTCCCGATACTATGAAAGATTGCACCGTCTATAAAACCGTTGACCTGGTTGGAAAACGTTGGGCACTTTGCGTTCTGTTGGAGCTGTATAAGGGTGATAAAAAGGAAAAACGATTCAATGAGCTGAAAAGACAGATCACAGGGATCACTCCTAAAACTCTTTCCACCCGTCTGAAGGAACTGGAAGAGGCTGGTTTGGTAGGACGGAAGGTTGACAGTTCAGTTGTGCCGGTCCGGAGAGCGGAGAGGATCTCATAACCATTATACATGACATAAAGAAATGGGGTCTGAAATGGAAGTTTGAGAACAGGGTGTGTGAGCTATCCCTGTGCAAGCAGTGTAAGATGTGAGCTTTCCCGGGAGTGGCGGGACCAATATCATCAGCGTTGTCAGCAGCTCAGGTTGGCAATTATCTTCAACAACGGTAGCAACGGCTTTGCTATACCCTTTACACTATCCTGCTGACACACCTCTGCCAGTCGAGAACAGTTCTCATCAAGTCCTGGAAATTCGGGATAGTCACTATTCAGGATGTTGTCACATAGAGCAATAATATCCTCTACTATTTCCGACGTTTTGTTGAAGGCAGCGTCCCTGAATATCAGTACTTCCTCATCCAAGATCGGTTTGATACAGTGTGCAAAGAGGACCTCCTTTCCAATACATTCTTCAGAAGAGATATTTCCAGTGGACGACGTTGTACCTTCATTTTCATCCTTCTCATCAATTCTCAAATTGCCTTTGCCCAGTTTTGCAGATAGGTATGAGAGGATGGTCTTCTGGGCTTTCATGTTCTTGTTGAACTCGAATAACAGTTTGTTGGTGTTGGGGGTCCGTGGGTTTTTTTTCATATCAATGGCTTCAACAGCACGCTGGCGGGCATTATCGAAATCATTCATCCTGTCAGGGTCGATCTTGTGCATTAGTTCTTCGCAGTCCTTGCACCAGTTCAGATATTTATCAGATAGTTGCTTCTGTAGCTCGACCGCTTCATCGTTGAGTTCGGCATAGCAATAGGCTCTTACATCGGTGGTGTTCGTATCGTCCTTAACGATGTCCAGTAGTGGGAAGTATCTGGGGGCAAGCTCTTCGATCTCACAGGCGACGATCGCTGCAATTCTCATATTATGTAGTGTTCTCTGGTTCATTGTTCAATCCCTCATCTCTAATGTTCACAAGGCATTTCCGATGATATAGATGAGGATGGCTATAAGCATCATGAGGAGGATTATCTTCACAAGTTTGTGAAAAGATGATCCAAAGTACCGACCCATGCCTATAAGCCATCCCATATTTTTCGCCTGCTGTTATAATGGTCGTGGTAAATGCGGCGAGCGCATTATGTCGTTGCGTAGGGAGATATTGAGTTTATTCCTCAACTACCCTAAGCCGGTTCATCATGTCGTCTGCCCTGATGCTATTGACAACATCCATACCCTCTATAACCTTACCAAACACCGTATGTACGCCGTCCAGATGTGGCTGTGGTGAGTGCGTGATAAAGAACTGGCTACCTCCTGTATTCTTTCCAGCATGTGCCATGGACAGAGCGCCGGTGGTGTGCTTGCGGGGATTGATCTCGCATTTGATGGTATATCCAGGCCCTCCTGTTCCATTGCCTTTCGGGCAGCCACCCTGTATCATGAAGTTTGGGATCACCCGATGGAAATGAAGGTCATTGTAGAACCCCTGCTTTATCAGTTTCACAAAGTTTGCTACAGTTTTGGGTGCGTCTTCCTCGAACAGTTCGATAGTGATATTGCCTTTGTCAGTTTCAATTATTGCTTTTTTCATGTTCTATCCTCTTTGGTTGCAGTACAATGGAAATGGTTGATTTAAGGATTTCTGTCAAATTGTTTATTCTCCCTGTGATTTTTCGGGAACCCAACACAATTAAAAAATATGACTGTTTTTTCAAAACATGGCATTATTATGTTGTTATTGCAACAGTATTTTTCTGTAAATTCACCAATATGTTTGAACTATTATCCCAGATATGCATTGTCATGTTGTTGGGGTAGTATCTTGAATGTGCTGTTGTGTCACTAATTGTTGAATTTAGGGTTTCATAGTATGAGTTCCAAATGGGCTTCAATACTGGAGGTGTGTTGTTCATGGCGATTATTACTTTATCGGTATGACCGCTACCTTCATACGTTTTGTCTAGGATTGTGTATAGAGTCCCTTCGCCGTTCCCACTCTGCGTATAATTTCCATTTAGGACGGTTGTCTTCAATGTTAGTATCAGATCTCCCTGGGTATTGTTTCCTATATCTATAGGAGGTTCCACTCTAAATATCGCTCCATCATCTTGTTTCAGAATTAATGCGCCATTATTATAGATATATGACTGGTCGACCATGAAATTATAGTCGGATCCCAAAGTCAGTGTGCCGCCTCCCGCTTTGATCTCATCAAATATCATGACCATTTCACCATCATCATCAACAATAATGTATGCAGATTTTTCAGTGGAGTTATATGTGAAATACTGGCTTCCTCCTGCGATTGCAGTATATTGGACATAATCGATATAATAATCTCCAGTTTCCAATGCTGGCAGTTTCATATAATGCTGGATCAGATCGAAAAGGGGTGCGGTATTGTTGCCAGGAGTGGTATTATATGTTGTACCGTTAATGACAATATCTTCTCCTTTTGTTTGTATAAGTGTTAAGTCAATACTCTCATTCAGGAAATCTACTGATATGTTATTATCATCGACATGCAGGTCATGTGGCTCGCCGTGGGGGTATGGATATACTTTTAATTCAGCGTTCCATTCATCCTTTACACTCGATCCATGAGTTATTGTCATACCCAATTTTTTGGCGTAGTCCGTGGTAAACAGTGAACTAGAAATATCAGCTGCATACAATGAGATCCAGACACGTGAGTTAGATGTTCGCATTTGAATCCTAAAATCGGGATGAAGTCTGTCAGTATAGCTCCACGACCACCACCACCAGCTTCCTCCCAGTTCTCCCTGTTCCAGATCAAGTCTAAAACATGTGATGGGATTCGTCACGTTCGTGTCCATTCCGATAGCTTCCAACCCATATCCCATATCTGAAGCTGATATGTCCATTGTCAGGTTTGTCGTAATGAACATCACGCTCTCGGTGTCGTTCAATTCTAAAGAGCCCACAGAATTCGATCTTGCAATGAACGCTGATCCTTCGG
>JAIOTO010000070.1 GCA_021106765.1 Methanosarcinaceae archaeon | reverse complement strand
CAACACATACAGTCACGGTGGAATGTGTGGGTATCAATGGTGATGGTTATTATTCAGTAGCTTCATTCGATGACCATGTCTGCATGCTCCACTTCGGACTGGATGAGTACAACAACAACCAGGAGATCCCTGAATTCCCAACTATCGCTCTTCCAATAGCTGCGATCCTTGGACTAGCATTCTTCTTCCAGCGCAGGAAAGAATGATCTTGAATAACGCTTGAATATGGGGAAGATTTTCCCCCCCCATTTCTATTTTTTTTGCAACTATGACCTTCAGTTCGATCTTAGCGAAAGGGCAAGCTTCCTGAGCTTCTACACACCTTTCAAGTGTAGCAGGTATTCAATTAAGTTTGTTTTTCACACATTGAACATTGTCTCACCACAGTTTTGTCTGCTTGGTCCTGGGTACCAGGTCACTGATACTAACCACATCCTGACGATCAATTGTATGGATATTCATCGATTGTTTCTTCCTGAGCTATAATTTGCCTGATGTCCCTGGTAACTTTGATGACTGTAGTACATCGAGCGTGGAAAAATGCAATGCTATGATACTCATAAGTATAATTACATTGAAATTATATTAACAAAGTATATATACAAGGCAAGTATACTACACATTAGAGTTCTGGATTTATGAACCCCTAATAAAATTAAAAAGGTGATACGATATGAGAACATTATACAAAAGCATCGCTCTGATCATTGGTATCTCGCTGATGTTGGTCTCGCTTGCAGGAATCGCTTCTGCAGTCGCACCCTCTACGGCAACAGTTGAATTGATTGACGGCAAATTTATTGAGAACGCCTCGGAATCATACACGATTTGGGCCTACGCTGACGCAAACGTCGCCCCCACCCCTGCAGAGTTTATCTTCACATTGAACGATCCCAATCCGTGGGTCAGTGGATCCGGGCATCTGGCACTGCTGGACGCTGGCGACACCATGGTCATTGAGAGCACAGTCCCGACCACCTGCATGTATGTGCAGTTAGAGGGAGATTGGAATGACGGTGTTGTTGGGGTCCTTGTTGACGGAGTCGTTGTATGGAAGGGCAACACGTATAATATTGGAAACAAGTATCTGAAGATCTCCGACATGGCACCCACAACACATACAGTCACGGTGGAATGTGTGGGTATCAATGGTGGTGGTAATCCTACTCTTCCAGTGTCAGTCACTTCACCCACACAAGTAAAATACGATGACCATGTCTGCATGCTCCATTTCGGACTGGATGAGTACAATAACAACCAAGAGATCCCTGAATTCCCAACTATCGCTCTTCCAATAGCTGCGATCCTTGGACTGGCATTCTTCTTCCAGCGCAGGAAAGAATGATCTTGAATAACGCTTGAATATGGGGAAGATTTTCCCCTCCATTTCTATTTTTTTGCAACTATGACCTTCAGTTCGATCTTACGAAAAGACAAGCTTCCTGAGCTTATTCCTACACGCCTTTCAGGTTTAGCAGATATTCAAATAATGTTGTTTTTCACACATTGAACATTTGCCTCACAACAGTTTTGTCTGCTTGGTCTTGGGTACCAGGCCACTGATACTAACCACGTCCTTTACGATCTCAACCAATATATGGGTCGCCAGCTGTACTATCTCGTCATTCTCTTTTACGATATGATATGCAGGATCCGAGGAAGGGATCGCTATTCTGGTGATCAAGTTACGCAATTGTTTGAGACCCTTATCTGATGATTCACCAACCACACAGGCGGGCAGGTCCAGACAGTGTTTGATGTGTGTGGGATTGATACCCATGAGTTTGAACTCCTCCCGAAATACAGGCCTCTCGAAGAGCTCAGAAACAATATAGACAGCTACAGGGAATCGGGCGTCATGATCCAATGATATCAGGTGGTTGCCGATGATGGAATAGATATCTTCCTGAGGATATTCGATGGCTTTTACCAGCATGTAGACCTTGGATGGTGGTATATCCACCTCATCAAGCTTATCGAGATCACGCAGTGCCCTCAGATATCCGGTCAAGATCAGACGATGGGTATCGAACCCTTCTTCCTTCAACTGCCGGGTGATGCCACTGATCGACTGCTGACCCTTTTCCAGGATCCTGTAGATATTTGTTTGTAGGTTCTCTGACATGTTCGAACCAGTATTGGTCACAAAGTTGGATAAATGTATCGGTTTGGAATATTATGTGGACGATGGAGACTTATGATAACCAAAATATTATTACAGTAGACGTAGTATCGAGTTATAGATGACAACGATATCAGTAGTAATGCCCTCCATGAATGAAGAGGGAACCATTGCCACATGTATAAAGAAAGCCCAGAACATGTTCAGGGCCCTGGGTGTTGACGGAGAGATAATCGTTGTTGATAATTCTACTGACGGTACCCCTCAGATCGCGCGTTCTCTGGGTGCAACCGTGCTCAGTGGGGTCGAAGGATATGGGAACGCCTACCTGATCGGTCTAGCTCATGCAAGCGGAGACTACATCGCCATTGCAGATGCAGACAATACCTATGATCTTGAAGAGTTGCCAAAATTTATGAACCCGCTGATGAACAACGAAGCTGATTTTATCATTGGGACAAGATTAAAAGGGACCATTCGGAAAGGGGCCATGCCCGCACTCCATCAGTATATCGGCAATCCGCTTCTGACATGGATGCTGAATATCCTTTTCAAAGTGAATATCTCGGATGCTCACTGTGGAATGAGGGCTTTTACCCATGAAGCACTTGACCGAATGGATCTCAAGACAAAGGGAATGGAACTGGCATCCGAAATGGTGATCGAGGCTGCAGACAAAGGATTGAGGATCAAGGAGGTACCTATCACTTACCATGTAAGAGAAGCACCCTCCAAGTTGAGGTCCTTTGAAGATGGATGGCGACATGTGCGTTTCATGATGATGTATCGTCCTACACCATTTCTCTTCGTGCCCGGACTCATCGTCTTCCTGATGGGGGTTCTGCTGACTGGTACCCTGGTGATCGAGGGTGACATTGTTGAGACAGGACTGCATTCCTTTGTGCTGGGTGCAATCCTCACTATTATCGGAAGCCAGATACTGGCTACTGCCATTTATGTGAGAGCGTATGGCTATGTACATGGGATTAATCGAGAGGAAGGTCTCATAAAGAAACTGCTGGACTACCATTCTCTTGAGAAAGAACTACTTGCAGGGGGGTTGCTTGTGTTATTGGGCTTATTACTTGGACTACAGGTAGTGACCATCTGGGTTAGTTCCGGTTATGGCTCACTGTCCGAGATCAGTACCGCAGTTGCGGCACTGGTGAGCGCCGCCGTAGGGTTGCAGATGATCTTCACATCGATACTGTTGAGCATACTGATGCTTGATATGGACGGCGAGAGGGTATGAAGATCGCATTCGTATATGATGCCGTGTATCCCTGGATCAAAGGGGGAGCCGAGAAGAGGATATATGAACTTGGACGGCGGATGATCGAGAGTGGGAATGAGGTCCACCTGTACGGTATGAAGTGGTGGGACGGTTCCAATGTGCTCGAATATGAAGGCATGATCCTACATGGGGTATGCGAGGCACGGGAGCTATATGTGAATGGGCGACGGTCGATCTGGCCGGCAATGGTCTTTGCAATGAAATTACTCCCCGAACTGCTGAAGGAACGGTTCGATGTGATCGATGTCAGTGTGTTCCCCTATTTTTCCTGTTTCAGTGCACGAATTGCGGCTTTCCTGAAAGGCAGCCCGGTGGTCTTCACATGGCACGAGGTGTGGGGGAACTACTGGTACGATTATCTCGCAGCGGCAGGGGTATTTGGAAAGGGAATTGAGCGTGCTGTTGCAGCGATCTCGCCGAATAATATTGCGGTGTCCGGGTGGACAAAAACGAGAATGATATCCATTGGAATGAACGGTTCGCGCATCCCGGTCATTCCAAATGGAGTCGATCTGGCCCAGATAGCCAGGATCAGACCCTCGGTGAAACGGTCGGATATCATTTTCGTGGGACGTTTGATCAAAGAGAAGAATGTGGATGTGTTGCTTGAAGCTGTGTCATTGCTTCGCAATGATCGACCTGACATACGCTGCTGTATCGTAGGAGATGGTCCTGAGAAAACTGAACTGGAGGGACTTATTTACAAGCTGGGGATCACGGACAATGTGGACCTGCGGGGCTTTGCTGAATATGACGAGGTAATCGGATGGATGAAAGCTTCGAGGGTGCTGGTGCTGCCTTCTACTCGCGAGGGGTTTGGCATGGTGGTGGTCGAGGCGTTTGCGTGTGAATTGCCAGTGGTGACGGTCGATGCCGAACATAATGCAGCTCAGGGGCTGATTGATGATGCCTGTGGGGCTGTTGTTGAACTGGATCCTGTGAGGATGGCAGCTGCGTTAGGACGGATCATTGCGGATGATCGGGTCCGGGAGAAAATGTCCCGGAATGCAGGCTCGAAGGCTGAGGCGTATGATTGGGACGAGATAGTGGGGAAGTTGCGTGCTGTGTATGAGGGGATAATATGTTAGCCCAGGGAACCGATATATAGAGAGATGCGATAAATTGTAGATCATAATCGATGTTTTTTTAAGTATATAGGAAATTGATATGAGGATCGCAATATTCCATGATTTTATTGGTGCCATCGGCGGCGGCGAGAAACTTGTGCTTACACTGGCCCGGGGCCTGGATGCAGATGTGATCACCACTGACCTGGATCGCGATGCGGTGCAGAAGATGGGGTACGACGATGTGAGGATCATCAGCATTGGTAAGACATCCAAGATGCCAGGTATCAAACAAACCTCGACAATGCTCAAGTTTGCAACATGTGATTTTTCTGATCAGTATGATCTCTATATCGTCTCAGGCAACTGGGCACTTTTTGCAGGACGCAAACATCGTCCAAACCTGTTCTACTGCCATACACCAGCACGGATGTTCTATGACCTGTACGATTTCTTCAAGCAAAAATACTCGTTCTTAGGTTCGGTGCCTTTCGTGCTATGGGTGAAAACACACCGGATACTCTGCGAATGGTCGTTATCGCACATTGATATGATCGTGACAAATTCAATGAATACCCGGAAGCGTATCCAGAGATATTTCCATCGGGATCCATTGGTGATCTATCCCCCGGTAGACACTTCAAAATACCGATTCAAGGAATCAGGTGACTTCTGGCTCTCTGTTAATCGCCTTTATCCAGAGAAACGAGTGGACATGCAGATCGAGGCATTCCGGAAGATGCCGGATGAGAAACTTGTCATCGTTGGAGGATATATGGATGCATACAATGCATCCGAGTATGAACGCACTCTCATGGCTGATCTGCCAGACAACGTCAAGATGCTGGGCAGTATCCCTGAGGAGGAACTTATTGAACTGTACGCCACATGTCGTGGTCACCTGACAACACCCATGGACGAGGATTTCGGGATGACTGCCATTGAGGCTATGGCTGCCGGAAAACCAGTGGTCGCAGTGGCCGAGGGTGGGTATCTGGAGAGTGTTATGGATGGGATGACCGGGGTGCTGGTGGAGCCGAATGTTAAATCCATCAGGAATGCCGTAAAGGACGTATCACATAATCCGGATCGATTTAAAGAGGCATGCATGAAAAGGGCAATGGAATTCGATTCCCAGACCTTCATCCGGAAAATGAGAGAGGAAATCCAGAGGATAACTCGTTCACAACGGGGATGATCAGATGAGACATATCAGGTCGAGTATGCACCTCTTTCTTGCAAGGATATTATCCGCGATCATAGGATTTGTGGGAGTAGTATATTTCTCCCGTGTGCTGGGAGCAACAGTTCTTGGTACATATTTCATGTTCTTTTCGGTCCTCGGTGTGTTGAACATCCTGGCAGATATGGGACTCAGTATCGCCACGGTCAAACGAATGAGCGAACAGGTGGATGTGGGTCAGTATCTATCCGTGTCTGCCATACTCCGTCTACTTGCGGTTGTGATGCTGGCACTGATCGTCCTGGTAGTCCGCGAACCTCTGGAATCGTATATCGGTGCAGAGGTAGCGGTTGAGCTTATCGGGGTGCTGGTGGTCATGCAATTATCAGAACTATCGATATCAGCCCTGCGAGGCGGGAATCGGATAGTTCGAAGTGCCTATGTAGAGATACTACGGGATGCGGTAAAGGTTATCTCTCAAATCGTCCTTGTGCTGTATAGCTTTGAGGTGTTCGGCCTCGTCTGGGGGCTGGGTGTGGGCTTTGTAGTATCAGCAGTAGCAGGGTTCATCTGGATGGATACGAGTCCAAAGAAACCACAACTCAGGCATTTTGGACACATGCTGAGATTTTCGAAATATTCATTCATACATTCGTTCAGCGGATTGGTGTATGAATGGTTTGACCTGCTGGTCATTGGCTGGCTTCTCTCCTCATACTATGTTGGTGTGTACGGAGTGTGCTGGGCATTCTCGATGGTCGCAATGCTACTCAGTGAGGCAATCGCAATTTCCACGTTCCCATCACTCAGTAACCTGTTCTCCCGCAGAAAGGAAGATGAGGCAACGAGCATCGTATCGGACAGTCTGGCATACTCATCCATTATATCGATCCCTGCTTTTGCAGGCACACTCGTACTCTCAGAAGATATCCTTTCGATCCTGTACGGTCAAGAATTCAGTATCGGATGGCAGGTGCTGATCATACTGATGCTGGTAAGGGTAGTCCATTCCATACAGGTGATCGTCGTTCGTGTTATCGAGGCTGCAGATCGACCGGATATAATTTTCAGGATTAGCCTGATCGTGATGCTGTTGAACATAGTAGCGGATGTAGTTCTGATATATTTCCTCGGGTTCATAGGAGCCGCCATTGCGACACTGGTGTCCATGTCGGTGTTCCTGATGGTCGGATATCATTACATGAAGAACATTGTAACTGTGACAGTCCCCATAAAAAATATCTGTTACCAGATCGCTGGTGCCGGGACGATGGTAGTGATAATTGAAATGATTCAACGATCCCTGCAGACAACGTACATGTCTGACATCTCCATCCTGGTCATAATGATACTATGTGGATGTCTCTGGTACGTTGCATTCCTGTTCACATTTGACAGACGGATAAGGGGTGCAATATATGGGTTTTTGCATGAGGAGAAAGCAAATATTTAAAATAATTATTTATAGAATGATAGTGATTGATATGTTAATTAGTGGTAATAACTCGTGTTTTGTAAAAAGAAGAGTGATATTATGATCAATGGGGGAAGAAATATTTCAGTTTCGATCATAATTCCAGCTTATGAGGAAGGGCATCATATCTACAGGAACCTGCTTGTTATCGACGATGAAGTGGGCCGTTTTTGTGATGACTATGAGATCATAGTAGTGGACGATGGTAGCAGTGATACGACCGCAGCTGAAGCAAAAAGAGCTGCTGCCGAGTCCAGTAACATTAAGGTGATCTCCTGCAGAACGAATGGGGGGAAGGGGCAGGCGATCCGCCTTGGTTTCAGATGCGTATCAAAGGAGTTTGTTACATTCCTTGATGCTGATCTGGACATCCCTCCTAAGCAGGTCGAGTGTCTTTTAAAAGCAATGGCCGAGGACGCTGCTGATGTCGTGATCCAATCAAAACGGCACCCGGACAGTATTGTCAATGGATTCCCTCTGAAACGGAAGTTATTGAGTCGAGCATACAGTCTGATAATAAAGACACTGTTCAGGCTTCCAGTAGGCGATACCCAGGTTGGGGTCAAGATGTACCATCGGGATGTCCTGGAAAAGATCATGCCAAAGTTGCTTGTTAAGCGTTACGCTTTCGATGTTGAGCAGCTCGTGCTGGCACATAAATATGGTTTTTCCATCATGGAATCCCCAGTACACATCGACTTCAATCCATCCGGAGACCGAATGGGAATGAAGGATATCTTCCATATCGCATGGGATACATCAGCGGTCTTTTATAGGTTGAACATATTGAAATACTACGACCGCGACGAAGACGAATATCATCAACATGACGAACTGGCAGATGTTAAGGTGGATCATTTAACATGAAAGTAATAATTCCGGTTGCGGGTACAGGAACCAGACTGTACCCCCACACATTCACAAAGCCCAAACCAATGGTATTCATCGCCGGCAAACCTGTTATCGGACATATTCTGGACCGAATGGTGGACCTTGGACCCGAAGAGATCATACTGGTCGTGGGATACAAGAAAGAGCAGATCATCTCATATGTTGATAGCAACTATTCAGATATTTTCAACATCACCTATGTGGAACAGAATGAGCAACTCGGTCTGGGCCACTCGATATATGTTACAAGACAGGCCGTAGGTGATTCGCCCATAATGATCACACTGGGAGACATGATCTTCAAGTCCGGGTATCAGGATTTCTACAAAAAACATTTCAATAATGGCGAATGTGCAGGATCGATCGGGGTCTGGGAAGTAGACACGCCTGAAAAATATGGAATCGTAGAATTGAACGATGGATACATATCTAAAATGGTGGAAAAACCGAAACAACCTGTATCGAACCTCGGGATCGCGGGTGTATATTTTATCAAGCATCCTGCTCCCCTGTTCACCATACTTGAGGGAATGATGGACAATAGGAGGGAGAATGAGATCCAGCTGACAGATGCACTGCAGGGCATGGTGGACATGGGATTGCAGCTGAAGCACTTCTATGTGTCCAGCTGGTACGATTGCGGGCATGCTTCGTCTTTGCTGGAGACCAACAAAGTGCTGCTGGATGAATTGAAGCAGACAGGCGATATCGATGAGGGAGGATGTGACGGTTGTGATGCAGTGGATTCCGTAATCGTGTCGCCTACAGCTATCGGTAGAGGTGTCATCATCAGGAATTCCGTGATCGGACCACACACGTCCATTGCTGATGATACTCATATCGAGGGATCGATCATATCGAACAGTATCGTGGGTTCCGGATCCAACCTCACAAATGTGAATCTGCGTTCATCGATCATTGGGGATAGTGTGAACGTGAGTGGAAAGCATAATTCGTTGAACATTGGGGATTCGTCGTCTATCGAGTTTTGATGGTGATGTGAATGGATCATGCACCACTTGTATCTATTATAATTCCTGTACGACAGATCAACGACTATATTCGGGAGTCTATACCGTATATACTTGATCTCGAGTACACCAACTTCGAGATACTGATCTTTCCGGATACTGTATCTGAGGAGGTGTTCGAGAAGACCAGGATCATTCCTACAGGTACAATGGGCCCTGCCGAGAAGAGGGATCTGGCTCTTAAGCATGCGAAAGGGGAGATATTTGCGTTTTTGGATGATGATGCATATCCTGAACCGGATTGGTTGAACCATGTGGTGGATGATCTCAAAGAGCCGGAGGTCGTGGCTGTAGGTGGCCCTGCAGTGACCCCTGCGGATGATAGCGTTGCACAGAAGGCATCCGGCCTGGTGTTCGAGAGCCTTATGGGAGGCGGTAATAATCGCTACCGTTATCTGCCGATCGGAGAGAAGAAATTTGTGGATGATTTGCCCACCGTGAATTTCAGTGTCCGAAAGGATATTTTTGAGGAACTTGGTGGATTTGATACTATTTACTGGCCCGGAGAGGATACGAAGCTCTGTCTGGATATTGTACATGGATTGGGAAAACGAATTGTGTATGACCCAAAAGCGGTGGTCTACCACCATCGTCGAACGGTATTCAAACAACATCTCAAGCAGATCAGCAATTACGCATTGCACAGAGGATATTTCGTGAAGAGACACCCCGAAACATCCCTGCGACCAGGTTATTTTATACCGAGCATGTTCTTGCTATACCTGCTA
This sequence comes from Methanosarcinaceae archaeon, assembly GCA_021106765.1. Taxonomy (GTDB): domain Archaea; phylum Halobacteriota; class Methanosarcinia; order Methanosarcinales; family Methanosarcinaceae; genus JAIOTO01. Next base: position 421 of record JAIOTO010000070.1, on the reverse strand, counting down.
CTATTATTATTATTGCATCCGACATATCCGATCGTAGCCGGTCCTGCTGCATTATATGCGATTATACTGGGACTTACCATGGGAAATATTGTATATACATCTGGAAACTTCAAACTTGGCCTGCTCACAGGTGCAAGCATCTTTATGACGCACATATTCTACGGGTTTTACTTCCTGAAGGGATTGGCATCCAGGAGGCTTGAACGATGAAGGTATGCATAGGATATTCTCCTATCAAGAGCGATAAGGGAATCCCGTTGCTCAGCCAGAACCGCCAGTTCCAGTGGTTCAATCGACCGACCTATATCTATCCGATGGTGCCGGCCTATGCTGCAACGCTGCTGAAAGAGAAGGGTTATGACGTGATCTGGGCAGACGGGATCGCAGAAGGGAACACCTATGAGGAATGGGTCACTGGCCT
>JAIOTO010000099.1 GCA_021106765.1 Methanosarcinaceae archaeon | reverse complement strand
TATGAGATTGCTCTTGAAGCATTAGACAAGGTTGCCCTGAAAGGAAAGCACAACCGTATCCCGGATGAATTATCTGGTGGAGAAAAGCAAAGAGTGGCAATTGCAAGAGCCATAGCAAAAAAACCTGACATAATGTTTGCTGATGAACCATGTGCAAATCTGGACACCGGAAACTCAAAACAAGTACTGGATGTGTTCAAAGAATTAAATGAGAAACATGGTCAGACAATTATAATGGTAACACATGAACTGTGGCATACTAATTATGTTGACAGAGTAATTACACTCGAAGATGGTAAATTAATTAGCGATGAGAAGAAAGGAAAGCCTGAGGATAAAACAAAATGAACACTATAAAAAATAGATCTGCCCTCATCTCAGGCATTGCACTAATAGCCTTTGGTATGTGGGTGATATTTTTAGATATTGACGATCTAAACGATAAAAGTGTTTTCGTTTTTGCATTGATCTTTGGGGGAATATGCGGTATATTAGGAATCTATATGTTGTTGAATCCTGAAAAGGAAGACTCTATTGAACAAATCAAAACAAGGAAGTAAAAAAATGAGTGAAATAATAATTTCGACCATAAATAAAATTCCTGGAATGGAAATAACTGAACATTTGGGAGTTGTCAAAGGAAACACGGTAAGATCTAGAAATATCGGAAGGGATATTGGAGCTGTATTCAAAAGCATAATCGGAGGAGAGATTAAGACTTATACTGAAATGATCAACCAATCTCGTGAAGAAGCCATCAATAGAATGATCAATCAAGCAGTTGATATTGATGCAGATGCAGTCATAGGAGTGCGATTCATGACTTCAATGATCATGGCAGGATCCTCTGAAATGCTTGCCTATGGCACAGCAGTAAGATTGAAAAAACTTTAAACGTTATTATCCGACAGTACCTATAGGGATAAATGATAACATTAAAAAAGTTGAAAATGTCTGCGTAAAGTAGGGTGGTAAAAAATCGCTTTATGTCCCTACATATGATGAAACTTGAGAGTAAATGATCAAATAACCTAGCACTAACATTCCCATTGAGATCAACCAAGCCCATCTAAGTATACGTCGAAGATTTTTTGGTTGTGTTAGTCTTAAAAAAAGCCTGTCAGCCAGTGTTGGCCGATCAGGAGGTTCCATATACATGGTCTTATGATTTTTTGATCCGTTTGAGGCGGAAGGTGTTCTCCCGCTCCATCTCGTCGAGACGCAGAGTAATGAACTTCATGGCTTCCTGCAGTTCAGGAATTACCTTGAACTCAAGTGCATTCACACGTCTCTTTGTCTTTTCGATGTCATCAAGAAGTCTTTTAATTGTAGTCTCTATCTCTGCGGCAAGAATGATCTTTTCCACCATCAATTCGTATGCATCAGCTGCTTCATCAATGTATGCGCTTGTTCCGAGAATACCATATCCACGCTTGTTTATTGGTTTGTGAACACTGGATGATTCTATCTTTGGAACTACCACACCCATAATGCTATGGCTTTCGATCATTATCTGTGGTGTATCTTTCAATGCAAATGCAGTTGACTTTACAACAATCCTTCCTTCAACAGATTCCGCGATACCGATCTTCTCGGTGGCCTTTTCATAGACGGCATCCAACTCGGTTCGCACATCTTTTGCCTTGCTCAGGATCTCAAAGAACTCAAGGATCAAACCATCTCTTTTCATCTTAAGCAGCTTGTGGCCACCCTGAGACAGTTTGATCTTCTTCTTCAGTTCTATAAGTTCTGAACGAGTCGGTTTTACGTCATTTACGCCCATAATCGATCACTCGGTATTACTCAGCTTTCTGTTGGTGTGCAGGATGGTACTTATCAATGTACTTGTTATCGATCCTAGTAAGCTGTGATTCAGGAAGATCGGATAGGATTTCCCATGAGATTCTCAATGTGTCTTCAATGGTCCGATTTTCGTCTTTCCCCTGGCGCACGAACCTGTCTTCGAACAGATCTGCGAACTCAAGGATATGACGATCCCTTCCAGACAATGATTCCTTGCCAACGATCGCTACAAGTCCACGGAGGTCACGACCTTCAGCATATCCTGCATACATCTGGTCAGACACTGCTTTATGGTCCTCTCTTGTCTTACCTTCTCCAATACCTGAGTTCATCAGCCGGGATAGGGATGGGAGCACATTGATCGGTGGGTAGATACCTTTTCTGTGCAGTTCTCGTGAGACCACTATCTGTCCTTCGGTGATATATCCGGACAGGTCAGGGATCGGATGGGTGATATCGTCACCAGGCATTGTAAGGATAGAGAATTGAGTAACTGATCCTTTCAATCCTTTGATAACACCGGCCCTTTCATACAATGATGCAAGATCAGTGTACATGTAACCTGGATAACCACGTCTTCCGGGAACTTCTTCACGGGCAGCGCCCATCTGTCGAAGTGCTTCACAATAGTTTGTGATATCTGTCAGAATGACAAGAACGTGCATGTCATGCTCATATGCCAGATATTCGGCAGCTGTCAGTGCCATCCTTGGTGTGATGATACGCTCGACAGCAGGGTCGTCTGCCAGATTGAGGAACACCACTGCTCGCTCCAGAGCACCAGTCTTCTCGAAATCTGCCATAAATGACTGGGCTTCTTCGTTGGTGATCCCCATTGCTGCGAATACCACTGCGAACTCTTCATCTGATCCAGGTACCTTTGCCTGTCGTGCGATCTGAAGTGCGATCTCGTTGTGAGGTAGACCAGCTCCTGAGAAGATAGGTAGTTTCTGTCCTCTTACAAGGGTATTTGTTCCATCAATGGTTGAGATCCCTGTCTGGATAAAGTCCTCTGGTGGCATCCTTGAATACGGGTTCATCGCTGCGCCATTGACATCCACTCTTTTGTCGGGAACGATCTGGGGACCGCCATCAAGGGGTTCACCAGCTCCGGAGAGGATCCTTCCAAGCATATCCTTTGATGCAGAGAGCTTGATGGTCTCTCCACTGAACACTACACCAGCTTCACTGTTGAGTCCACCGGTACCTTCGAACACCTGCACAACCACCATGTCTGCAGATGTATCAAGAACCTGTCCACGTTTGCTGGTTCCATCGGGCATGTTGATATGAACAAGTTCTCCATAACCCACAGGCTCTGTCTTTTCAATAAAGATCAGTGGTCCTGCGACATCTACGATCGTTTTGTATTCTTTGGTCATAATCACTTGCCTCCGAGTTGTGCAAATTCGTCACTCATTTTAGTCATAACACTCTCAAGAGCCGTGTCAAAGTCTTCCTCAAACTTCACTTTTGCAAGTTCATCCTTGGATTCCAATGTTACGATCTTTTCAATGGCTGCTCCGGATTCAAGTGCCTCGTTTGCCATATCGCCATATTTGGTTATTGCTTTCAACATTTTATACTGTTTCTCGAAAGGACAGTATGTGTCAACCGGATGGAATGCGTTCTGTTGCAGGAAATATTCCCTTATCATACGGCATATCTCAAGAGTGAGTTGCTGATCCTCTGGAAGTGCATCAGAACCGACCAGCTGCACGATTTCCTGCAGTTCGGATTCCTGTTGCAACTTGTCCATAGCAGCTCCTCGCAGCTCATCCCAGTCACTTCCAACATTCTCGGCGAACCATCCAGACAGCGCCTGATTGTAAAGACTGTAACTGGAAAGCCAGTTGATGGATGGGAAATGTCTCTTCTGTGCAAGCTTTGCATCCAGTGCCCAGAACACCTTTACGATACGGAGTGTGTTCTGCGTCACAGGTTCAGAGAAGTCACCGCCAGGAGGGGATACTGCACCGATGACGGTGATGGATCCATTCTCTCCACAAAGTGATGTTACTACTCCTGCCCGCTCGTAGAATTCAGATAGTCGTGCGGATAGGTATGCTGGATAGCCTTCCTCACCAGGCATCTCTTCAAGCCGGGATGAGATCTCTCTCATTGCTTCTGCCCATCGGGATGTTGAATCTGCCATAAGTGATACGTCGTATCCCATGTCCCTGTAGTATTCTGCGATGGTAATCCCTGTATAAACAGATGCTTCACGAGCAGCCACAGGCATGTTGGATGTGTTAGCGATAAGGACGGTACGTTCCATCAGTGGACGTCCGCTCTTCGGGTCTTCGAGTTCGGGGAATTCATTCAGAACATCCGCCATCTCGTTGCCACGTTCACCGCAACCAATGTACACCACAATATCGGTGTCACTCCACTTTGCAAGTTGTTGTTGGGTCACGGTCTTTCCGGAACCAAATGGTCCTGGAATTGCGGCAGTACCACCTTTAGCCACAGGGAACATCCCGTCAAGGATCCTCTGTCCTGTAACAAGAGGTGCTGTTGGCATGAGTTTCTTAGCCACCGGACGTGGTCCTCGTACGGGCCACTTCTGCATCATACTGATCTGAGTACCATCTGATAGTGTACAAATAATTTCTTCAACATTGAACTCACCGCTCTTGATCTCATCAACTGTGCCGGATACATTTGGAGGCACCATGATCTTATGTTCAATGTTGTATGTTTCCTGAACAAGACCAAGTACGCTTCCACCTTCTACTACATCCCCTTTGATGACAGTCGGTTTGAAATCCCACTTCTTCTCACGGTTAAGACCATCAGCACTAACTCCTCTTTCGATAAAGTTACCCATCTTCTCCTGCAGTGTTTGAAGAGGTCTCTGAATACCATCATCGATACTTTCCTGCAGACCAGGTCCCAATTCCACAGAAAGGGGCATACCTGTCTTAACTACAGGTTCACCAGGCTTTATTCCAGAAGTATCTTCATAAACCTGGACAGTGGCCTTGTCGCCCTCTATCTTGATCACTTCACCCATCAGACCTTCGTGACCGACATGCACCACATCGTACATCTTTGGTTTAATGCCAGCAACTGTGACAACAGGCCCTGCTACACGATAAATTTCACCTTTTACTTCCACAGATCTACACCTACTGATTGTTTTATTTTATCCCTTAAGTTTGAGCTTTCTGCAGCTCCGCCTAGGGTGACAAGCGTTGGTTCAACAGATTCACTGAGAGTTCCTCTCATAGTTTCCGGTAGTTTATTAAAATCGTCATTATGCATTACTAATATACCAACGTCCGAATCCTCGAACACATTCGTGACCGTTGAATTCAGTTTATTGCTATCATCTACTGCGAATACTTTTTTCATGCCAGCCAGTCGAAATCCTGTTACAAACTCGCTGTTTCCTACTACTGCTATTTCCATTAGATCACCAATTGATTCCTTATTACTTCCTCATTGAGGTTGGATGCTTTCCCGCGTATGATTATGCGAAGATTACTTACCTCATTTCTCTTACTCACGATGTAGTCCATAATTGGTGCTATGGATAGTGGATGTGCATGCGAGAACTTTGTAGCAGATCGAATACTGTATTTTGTAAGTTCTGTCTCCAGAGCGATCAAAGAATCCATATCTGATCCCACGACGTTAGAGATAGCTTTCCAATATGAGTATTTCTCAAGTGCTTGACCAAACTCTTCTGTAGACAATGGTATCATTTTTTCAATATCATCCATTTTGAGTTCCAGGCCACCAGCAAGGATCAGCTGGGGTATCTCTTCTTCGTCTTCAATTGTATATTTTTTCAATCTGAACAGGGTCCTGATATTCTTTATATCTATTTCAGATCTTATGAAAGTTGATAACAATCTACGATCACTCACTCCCAATCCACCGATTGCATGGAAAAGTCCACTGTAGTACATCTGGTCCAGCATGTTCTCTATATCTGATAAATTGGTTCCATCAAATTCCTTCAAGACGGTATAATATGGTGTGTTCTTGAGCCCTTCGATGACATCTGTATAAGAATCCATATCTGCCAGACCTGCCAGAAAGCTGTAATTGAGTTGACCAGCTGAAACAATACTCTCTTTGATCTCGTCCACAGGGGCATTATAGTATTTACCACGAAGAAGTGTTTTAATGTTCCAAATATCGTAGTTTCGAAGGTATTCAGTGACCAGATAACACAGTTCCCCTTCGGTAAAACGGATGATCTTTGAAAAAGTATTGGCGAGGTTCGTGCTCAATGCGTGTTCGATCAGATCCACACCAGTATACTCTCGTGCAAGTTCATCAACTTCCTGTTTATACTGTGTTTCTTGTATAAACCGGGTTATTTCATTGATGCCCATGTTCATGAGCCGTGGGTATGTATCTATTGGAAGCAGATTGCTTTTCATTGCCCGAACACGTGCTGTTGCATAAGCATAGTTTGAACTACCTCTGTTCTGTGCCGATCTACTTTTTCTTCTGATCTTCTGTAAAAGCCGCATTTAGAGATCACCCAAATAATATCTCAGATGTATTCTTCAATGAATGTTCGTAAACATTTTTGAGGATAACATCATATCTATAGTCCAGACGAATCGTTCCATCTTCATTTTCGATTACCACGCCACCAATACAATCGATGTTACCGGCATATTCAAGTGAAGATAGCTTTTTCACGATGTCTTCTGATTTTTCGTTTGAGTATATCCTTGCACCACTACTCTGATTTGTTTCAATGATTGATTATAAAAGTTCTTCCTGTTTAGGATCAGGTAATGTTGCAATCAGATCCACTGTATAATTGTAGACCTTTTCAAGTGCATCTTTGCGTGCATTGAGTATCGCGCGTTTCACTTCAAGCTTTGCACTGGATATCTCCTGTCTACGCATTCGTTCAATATCTAGATTAGCTTCTACAAGACGATTTCCTCGGATCTGTTTTGCATTTT
>JAIOTO010000078.1 GCA_021106765.1 Methanosarcinaceae archaeon | reverse complement strand
GATTTCAATCAGATAGTATGTCCCTGAAGTTAAAATCGATAAGCTTCTCTCGAGAAAGTCGAACATCGAACAAATATGAATAAGTATCTCGAAGTGAAGAATGATACAAATAGATGGGGGTAAGATCTATAATGATCTTCATTCCGGTCTCAATTTCACCATTTCAATTTTGGAATGAACTTGCTGTTCATCTTCTTTATTCGGTTAATATGGATGAGCATTTACCGATTATTTCATTCATTGTGATGTCAGGCTATGTGAAATTGATATTCTGGTAGCGGCAGGTGCAATGGATCACTTACCAGCTACTGCCGCCAATCCCGTTTGTGGGAGAGTCAATACTGATTGATCGTAATGAGGAATGGGTACAGGTGAATTTACAGCAAAATAAGGACACTACCGTGTTTTAAACAAAACGCGGAAATTTTGGAGGTATGGTTTCACTCATACCTCAAAGCATCCACAGGTTTCATCTTCGATGCATTGTATGCAGGTACAACACCTGAGACAACGCCTACAAAAACTGCAATGGATATACCTATTATTATCAGATCAATGGAAATGGTGGATCCCGTTGAAGAGCGCATTATTGCTAGTCCGAACATGGGTAACATTGATGTCAAACCAATGCTTAAAAGAATGCCAAGAACACCGCCCACAAGGCCTACCATAGCAGAGTTGAACAGGAATATCATCAGTATATCCTTGTTCGTTGCTCCTATCGCTTTCATCGTCCCTATATCCTTTGTCCGTTCCATCACAGATGTGAACATTGTATTTGCAATCCCTACTGATCCCACTATCAGGGAAACACCAGCTATGGCGCCAAGAAAGAGACTTATTGAATCCATGATCTCAGACATACTGTCTAATTGGGATTTTGAGTCAGATACAGTAAAGTCCCGGTCACGTTCTGTAACGTGTCTCGAGATCATGAGCTTTTCTTCTATATCTTCTACCACAGCTTCAACATTGTCAGCATCATTAACTGTTACAATGATGGAATTATAAACATCATTCTCAGCATCTTCTATTATATCAACTACCGCATTGATGGGCATGATGATCCCATTATCATTGTCCCCTGTTTCCAGTACACCTACAACTCTTACGGATCTTTCATTGATGGAGATAACCTGGTTGACGCTTATAGGTTGATCAAAGATATTATTTGCAATCCTGTCCCCTATGATAGCAACATAACTGTCTGAAGGCTTCAGCAGCCTTCCTGAGGCAGCATCATATGATGTGGTGTACTGCCACACCTGCGGATCAACACCTATTATGGAAATATCTGCCGACTCACCCAGATAGTATACATCTTCTCTACCTGATACCTGACCATATAGATAATCTATGTTTCCAACCAGTTTGAGGGCCATGATATCCTTATCTGTTAATTCTTCATTTGTTGAGGAAGAAGATGCTTCTGTTCCGCCTCCACCTCCCCCTCCTGGCCCCCTTCTCATTGTTGATGAGGCTTGGTTATATCCGGGAGTTATGGTAATGGATGTCATATCCAGATCCATAAAACGGTTTTCCATATCCGCCTCCATGCTATCACTAAGTGCCATGATAGTGACAACAGACCCGACTCCTATCACAATACCTATTATCGTGAGCCAGCTTCTGATCTTGCTGTGAAAAAGGATATTGGCAGCAAGCTTAAGATATGTCTTGTACCTCATCGTCCTTTTCCTTCGAATTTTTTCTTTTTCTGTAATAGATCGCTCCGCCAACAAGGATTCCCAATAACATCAGATATATCAGATAATTGTTCGTGGAAGATGTATTCTTTCTCGCATTATTCATGTCTCCTGTAGCAGACATCAGCTCAATAGGAACATTCTTTTCAATTGAAAGCCTTTTTCCGGTCGAATCCGTATATTCGATTATGACCTCGAGTCCGTTCCGGGATGATTGTGATTGACTTAGTGTTGCTATTGTTTCAGGATCCATTTCATCCGTGTTCATCGATGATCTATCATTCTTCTCTGAATTGGAAGAAAGATCAGTATTGGCAATAGTAAATGATGTGATGGTGTAGTCACCTTTGTCAAGATTACCTACTATGGATGCAGAGCTACCAATGGTTTTATATTTTTCCTGTTCAGGAATGACCACTTTTACAGAATATGCTTCATTGTTACCCACATTGGCGATCGATAGAGACACTTCTCCTGAGATCCCCTCGGAGAAGGCAACATCGAAATCGGTCCCTCCACCAACAAATAGGCCTGCTTTGGTATTGATCTCATTTATGTTGGAATCATAATCCTCAAATTTCAGACTAATGTCCAACTGGTAAAGTCCGGGATTTGCGTTCATATCAGCCATTATGGAATAAACAACAGTAGCTGATTCTCCAGCTTCAAGATAGGATATATATTTGGTGTTGTCAGAATATACCGGCAGGATCACTCCGTTTGGCTCATCCCATGAGATAACCATGTTCTTCAGGGGTGAATTTCCTGTGTTTGTTACTATGAACTCCAGTATTTCTTCTACTGCACGATCAATAGATGCCTTATTAATGGTTACTATCTGGGCGTATTCCTTGCCCCGTATTTCAACATTAAGTTTTGTCGTTTTTGTTGCACCCGTTGTACCCTCCTTTATTATTATGTCAAGATCATAGAAACCTTCTCCTACATTAGGATCAACATTCATTTTGAACTTGACAATCGCTGCTTCATCCTCATCCTGACGTGCATTGAGATATGAGATAGTTTCAGTCAGTGATTCACCGGATATTTGTGAAAATGGATATTCCGGCTCAATTTCAATATTTATATCTCCAAGATTTTCGTTTCCAATGTTCTGTACACTAAGTGTTATTTCAACGGTCTCGCCCGGTCTTGCAGGGTTTGGACTCTGACTTATCAGGTCAACATTGATACCAGAAGCATCAACATATGTGGCTGCACATGAAGTTGCAACCGGGAATGTCAATAATATCAATAATATCAATAATATCAGAATACTGTTAATTTTTTTCATATCACTCCTTTCTCCTTTGTTTCTATCTTTTCGATCATCCCATCTTTGATATGTATGACTTTTTCAGCATATTTTACAAGCTCATTATCATGAGTAACGATTATTATTGTTTTGTTTTGGTTATTATGCAGATCGTTTAAGAATTCCAGAATGTAGCTTCCGGTCTTGCTGTCCAGGGCGCCGGTAGGTTCATCTGCCAGAAGTATTTCAGGATTTACTGCAAGAGATCTTGCAATGGCGACCCTCTGTCTTTGTCCACCTGATGGCTGAGAAGGCGAATGGTGCATTTTATCTTCAAGTCCAACGATCTTTAGCAGTTCTTTGGCCCTATTATTTGCTACAGCAGTATCCTCTTCCTGAATCTCCAGAGGGCGCATACCATTTTCCAGAGAATTGCGAGTGTGGATCAGGTTAAACTGTTGAAAAGTGAATCCAATGGTTTTACCGCGTATCTGTGTCAGCTTGGATTCATCAAGACTGGAAATATCGTTCCATTTTAAGCTGACAATTCCCTTTGTGAGCGTATCCAGGCATCCGATATGTCTCATCAGGCTTCTT
>JAIOTO010000044.1 GCA_021106765.1 Methanosarcinaceae archaeon | reverse complement strand
TGATGTCTATGATCCTGCCGAGGACTCCTTTTTACTTGCCGATTCAGCGATCGAGAGTGCCATGAACGGCATGAATGTCCTGGAAGTTGGTGTTGGCACGGGATTTGTCAGTGCTGTCCTGAGGTCGAACAGGGACGTTCATCTGGTGGCGACCGAGATCAATCCACATGCAGCTATATGCGCCCGTTCAAATGGCATCAATGTGATACGAACCGACATGTTCGCCGGGATCAGGCCTTCCCATCATTTTGATATGATCATCTTCAACCCTCCATATCTTCCGACACCCAACGACGAAAAAGTATCGGGATGGCTCAATTATGCATTTGATGGGGGAGCAGATGGTCGTACAGGAGTGATCCATTTTCTGGATGAAGTAGTTGATCATCTCTGCCCGACAGGAATTATTTTGCTGTTGGTATCATCACTCACAGGGATCGAATCCGTACGTTCACTCATGGTATCCTCAGGATTCAAAGTAGATGAAGTGGGCAGAGACAAGTGCTTCTTTGAAGAGTTGGTCGTACTGCGTGGTATGCTGGCCGATTAACTGACCCCGGGTCTTTGCAGTTATAGATTCGACCGCAGGAGAATTTTTCTTGATCAGCTGCATATCTTTTTTAAAATAGGGGTATAGAGAGGGGATTTGTACGATTGATACAAAACCCTTATATACAAGGGGATATCTTCTTTTATTTGACAGGTAATCATCATTTATAGTTTGTATATTGTAATGATAATTGTTTTCAATATTATTCGAAATATCATAAAGGAGTTGATGATAAATGCAGTTTAGTATGGGTATTGATGCAGGAGGTACCTACACCGATGCCGTTATAGTACGGGATTCAGATGGTGTTGTAGTAGCTTCAAACAAAGCACGCACAACCTACCCGGACCTTCTCATTGGGATAAAGAATGCAATTGATGGCCTGGATGGGAAATATCTCAAAGACATAAAACTTGTATCGGCATCCACAACGCTGTCTACCAACACCATTCTCGAAGATACCGGATATCCTGTTGGTCTGGTAATGGTTGGTGAGTATGCGATCCCCGAGAGTCACTCCATTAAGAATTTCACAACAATTACTGGTGGACACGGTCCCAATGGGGAGGAAACCAATCCCCTGGACCTCGAAGCTGTCGAAGAGTTTGCCCTGAAAATGAAGGATAGCGTCTCAGCATTTGCTATATCATCCTATTTCAGTGTCAGGAACTCCGATCACGAACTCCGGGTAAAGGAGACCCTGCAGAAGCTAACAGGTTTACCTGTGGTATGTGGTCATGAGCTATCCCAGGATCTGGGTGCCTACGAAAGGGGGATCACTGCATATTTAAACGCCCAGCTCATACCGATAACAGATCATTTTATCGACACGATCATCACCGAGATGCAGCGACGGAATATCAATGCACGATTACTCATGCTAAAATGTGATGGTTCTGTGGTCGGGATCGATGAGGCAAAGGAAAAACCTATTGAATCCATATTCTCAGGACCAGCAGCCAGTCTGGTAGGGGCTTCCCATCTGGCAGATCGTGATACATGTGTCACCATCGACGTGGGTGGAACGAGTACTGACGTTTCAATGATGCATAATGGACTGCCTGAGCTCAGTGATTATGGTGCGACCGTCGGTGGATGGCAGACCAAGGTCAAAGCGATCAGGATGGAAACATCTGCCATGGGTGGAGACAGCCAGATCTGGATCAGGAACCAGGATATCAATATTGGACCCAGAAGGGTGATCCCTCTCTGTGTCGCAGCTGAAAAATATCCATCTCTTATTGACAAATTGAAGACGGCAAGGACCCCTTCAAAGATGCAGATGAGTGAGAGCATACAACCCACAAAATTCTTTGTCAGAACAGGGAACAAACCCATTGAACTGGGTACATACGAACAGGAGATCCTGGATCGCATAGGGGACGATCCGGTATCCATTACTGAGATATTTACCGATCGGCTGCCGTCTGCGGTGTTCATGGACCTGTTAATACAGAAACGGTTGATACAGGCAATAGGCTTCACCCCTACGGATGCTCTTCATGTACTTGGGATATACAATGAGTGGAATACTGAAGCATCTAATCTGGGAGCTACCGTTCTGGGCAGGCTCACAATAAAAGAAAAAAGCAAGTTCTGCGAATATGTAAATGACATGTTTGCAAGTAACATGGTGCTTTACCTGATGTCCTATCTGCTTCGGGACGTAGATCAAACTGAGATAAAGAAGGTCATTGACGGTGATTTCTTCACTAAGTTCAAACTGAGCACACCTGTGGTACTTCTTGGAGGTCCGGTCAGGGCATATGCTGATAAGGTAAGGGAACTCCTCGATGCTGATATCATAGTTCCGGAACATGCCGAAGTTGGCAACGCAGTGGGTGCTCTTGTTGGAAAAGGGATCAAGAGGATAGAGATCCTGATCAAGACCGTCAGTAAAGGAACAAAGAGTGGTATTATGGTATTCTCTCCAGGCAAAAGGGAGAAATTTTTCTCATATCCTGATGCAGTTGAATATGCTACCGAGATCGGTAATAAAATGGTCCTTGAATACATGCGGGAAGCAGGTCTCGACAAAGGTGATGTGAAGGTCGAGATGAATAGGGCTGATATCTTTTTGCAGGGTACTTCCGGAACCCCATTGGAAACAAAGTTCACTTTTGTGGGCATAGGGATGCCAAATATGAATTAAACCACGAGGAGTGTGAAACAGTTGCCATTACTCAGTATCATTGCCTGTGGGATGTTCGAGGACGAGATCACGCATTTGATCGAGAATGATAAGGATATTTCCAGTATTTTCATTGTTAAGAACGAGAATTGTATTGGTCTTACAGAAAAACTGGATACGGTCTGTGTTGAATATGCCTATTCATCCCTTGAGGATATTCCATCCCTGCCGGGAAGATCGGACAATGACAATTTCACACTTGTTGTGAACATCCTTGAGCTAGCACTTGATGCAAGCCCTGAGCGCCTAAAGGACGAGGTCTACGAGGTGGTGCAATCCATGTCAGACTTTTCCGATGGTGTCCTTGTATTCTATGGGTTATGTGGAAATGTCCTGGGCAACATTGAGTCGGACCTTTCGTCCACATCCTGTCCTGTGCATATATTGAAGGATGAATATGGCAACATCGTGGATGATTGTATCTGTGCGTCCCTGGGGAGCGGACAGGTCTATGCGGAGCTCCTTACTGGTGATAACCGTGGCGAAGGGACATATTTTCTGACTCCGATGCAGGCTGCGCATTGGCGTGAAATGGTTGTGATAGCCAAACTGACACCGGATCCTGATAACATCGAGATGACAAAGGCCGTGTTCGATTATTCCGGTTATTGTAATGTAGGGAAGATCGATACGGGTCTATCCTATGAGGCAAAGTTTGATGATCAGGTGGCTGAGTTTGCAGAACTGTTCGATCTCGATCTTATTGAGATAAAGGGTAATACCAGGATCGTTGATGAGAGTTATAGGAAATTGAGATTGGAAGTATTGATGAAATAATACTTTAGACAAGGTATTCTATTTGCTTAACAGACAACATCAGAATTGCAATAACAATATCATAATTTTGATATGATCGAATATTCTCTAAAGATCGCAGATCAGTTGATTGATCAATATTTTTTGTTTATCTGGCAAAGGAGTTGCATAAAAATATGAAATTCAGTTTAGGTATTGATGCTGGGGGCACATATACTGATGCAGTAATTTTGAGGGACTCGGACGGAGAGGTCGTTGATTCAATGAAGGCAAGGACCACATACCCTGATCTTCTGGTAGGGATCCAGAATGCGCTGGATGGACTTGACGTATCATATCTTGAGGATGTCTCAATTGTATCGGTCTCAACAACACTTGCTACAAATACCATTCTTGAAAAAACAGGATATCCGGTGGGTCTGATCCTTGTAGGAAATACTGAGATGCCCACTAATTCCTCGATCCGTTATTCCATTTCGGTATCTGGTGGTCACAGTATCGGAGGTAATGAGGTGGAACCTCTGGATATTGAGGCAGTTGAAGATTTCGTAATGGCTTTTAAGGACAAAGTATCGGCCTTTGCGGTATCCTCGTTTTTCAGTGTCAGGAACCCAGAGCACGAATTGAGGGTAAAGGAATTGATCGGGAAGCGTACGAACCTGCCTGTGGTATGTGGTCATGAGCTATCACAATCTCTTGGCGCATATGATAGAGGTGTGACCGCTTTCCTGAACGCACAACTGATCCCTATTGCAAATCAGTTCACGAACACGGTCATATCCGAAATAAAAAGACGGGGTATCAATGCAAAAATGATGATGCTAAAGTGTGATGGTTCGATCGTGGGTATGCATGAAGCATTGAAACATCCCATTGAGTCGATCTTCACAGGACCGGCTGCAAGTCTATTAGGAGCTTCCTATCTGGCCAGGAATAAGAATTGTGCTGTCATCGATGTGGGAGGTACAAGTACTGATGTAGCAATGGTGATAAATGGGTTACCCCAGCTTTCCCAATCAGGTGCCGTTGTTGGTGGATGGCAAACAAAGGTAAAGGCGATACGCATGGAAACAGCGGCCATGGGTGGCGATAGTCATGTGTGGGTGAGGAACCATATGATCTATACCGGCCCACGAAGGGTTATACCTCTCTGTGTAGCAGCATCGATGTACCCAAAAGTTATCGAGAAATTGAGAAATGGACAGCACATACTTAGCACCCAATTAGGTGAGAATCTTCAGCCGACAAAGATGTTCATCAAGACCGGGCAGGAGCCAATTCAACTGACTGTGCATGAGAAGGAGTTACTGGATCGAATTGGGGATGAACCGATCACGATCAGTGAAATATACTGGGAAGACAGGAAATTCCCTTCTCCAATGGCCCTTGATAGCCTTATACAGAAACGTTTGATACAGGCCATCGGATTCACACCAACGGATGCTCTCCATGTGCTTGGTGATCATGCCGAGTGGAATAAGGAAGCTTCTGTCCTGGGGGCGACATTACTTGGTAAGTTCATGGATATGGATAAATTGGACGTGTGTACCCAGGTAAAAAAAGATGTTACTATGAGTATGGCTCAGAATCTGTTGTCCTATCTTTTTAAGGGTGTGGAACCCGCTGAAATTAGAAAAGTGCTGGATGGAAGCTTCTACGGTGGTTTTAATGTTGATATTCCGGTAGTTCTTCTGGGAGGTCCGGTTAGTGCATATGTGAATGATCTTGGTGAGCTGATCGATGCTGAGATCATCCTGCCTGATCATGCGAAGGTAGGAAACGCGGTTGGTGCTCTTGCAGGTAAAGGTGTCAAACGGATCGAAATATTAATACGTTCAAGTTTCGGGGAGTCGAAATACAACCTCCGACCCACTTCGATATCTATATTCTATCCGGGGGGTAAGGAAGAGGTCTCATCCCATGCGGAAGCGCTTGAATATTCACAGGAGCTTGGCAATCGACTGATACTGGAATATATGCTTGATGCTGAATTGGACGGAGGAGATATTCGCATAGATGTGAGTCGTAAAGACATTACTGTAAATGAGGGAGGTATTCCTATAGAAACACGTTTAATATTCCTTGGAACAGTTGATATTCGAAAAGTACAAGCTCAATAATGTGTTATTGTCTGGTCTTTGGTAACCTGATCATCTACAGCTCTCTTTTCTTTGATCGGAGCTTGCCTGATAGATCAGAATAAGGCCTCTGTACTCCTATCCTTAAATATCAGGGGGACCATATCTAACTTTCATATTCGGAGTTTGGACATGACATTTACAGGACATGCTTATGCACTTGGAGCAGGGACGCTCATAAATGCGATCGCAAC
>JAIOTO010000112.1 GCA_021106765.1 Methanosarcinaceae archaeon | reverse complement strand
TGGAAGTATCACATGGAACCGGTAGTATGATATAAGACAGTTAGCATCCATTCCAGGACACCGATAATTTTCAATCCATCTTTCTGTGAAGTTTATATTCTTGATCTTCCTCTATTTACAGAAGATATCAATCCATATCGCTGGTGGATAGTTCCTCATGCACACCCACGGTACGTGAGGGATGATCAAGTTTGCTTGTGATCGCATCAGAGAGATCCTGCAGGTAATCCTGCTGGCTGAGGCTTCCATAAATGAAATGTTTGTCCGGTTTGATGTTCTTTAACATCGTCTCCTCCTTTGGGACCACCTCCACTTCGATGTCTACCATTTCCAGGGCTTTTTCCATGGCCTTCCTGAAATCCCCAAGACAATATGCAATGCGGTGTTCGTACTTGTTCCGTGTCTTTTCCAAATACTGTGCGAGTCGCTCACTTTCCATCTTTATGAAATCCCGCTTGATCTTCGCTACGTTACATTTGCCAAGCATGAATGTGTAATCCGTGAAGGGATACTGGGTATCAAGCTCTCGTGGTGTGACCCCGCATGTCCCAAAGACCACTACATGCGTATCTTCAGGTTGCAGTATCCCGAAGATCACCCTGTCGTACATACGGTGAGAAGGGCTGGCGTGGTATGGTTTTCGTTTTGCACAGGGAACAAAGATGCACACCTTTCGTTGTGGTGCTTCATATTCGGAGAGTATCCACTCGTTTGCACGGATCATATCCGGGTGATATATCAGACGCTCGGTATCGAGGGGTTCGCTTGAACGTTCGTTCTCAGGGATTATTGTTATCAAGGGTTTATGGATTCTGGTAAACTATATATATAATTAACGACGTGAATGTTATGGTTTTGTATAAACTATACAAACGTATTTGTACTTCTATATATGCAATCGATCTAAATAAGTGGTTAAAAATGGTACATTCAATACAAGAGATGTTGCGGACAGAATGCTGTAGCGATGTGGCGCAATGTGTGCTTGGGCTTAAGACACTTGATATACAGGCATACAAATCGTTACTGTTGAACGGTTCAATGACCGCGGAGATACTGGGTGTACATCTGAAGCGAGAGCGTAGTACTGCTTACCGTTCCCTTCAGAATCTTATTTCCGGCGGGCTTGTGTACCGTGAGACAAGGACAATCGATGCAGGTGGCTATTATTATGAATATGTGGCCATCAATCCTGTCCAGGTGAAAGAGATGATCAAAGAGGACATAGATAAATGGTATGAGAAAATGACCCGGCTGATCAAGGATCTCGACAAAGAATTGCTTGAAGAGTGATATGCATCTTTTATACTAACGTCAAGGTAACAATTCTATGTCCTGAATTGATATTGTTCAGGAATACAAAGGAGGTTCGAAGAACAAATTGTGGCTCATCGCAGAGTTGTGATCTTGGGATACGGGTAGTTTCGTCATCTTTAAGTAACGTTACTATCTATTGTTAGCTATGATTGAAGCTGATTTTGAAAAGCGATTTTTTGAAGAACTCAATGCCATCAAACATGAACTAATGATATCAGAGAACACATGATAGATGTTGATTCAATCATTTCAGAAGAAGAAAAGATCCTCGTAGAGGATAGTTTCAGACACGAGGAAAAGGGTAAACTAATTTCACTTTCCTACTTCAAAAATGAGCAGGGCTTGTAATATGTTTGAGGTATTGCTTGACACTCCTGCACAAAAAACATTAAGAAAACTCGATAAAACTACTGTTTTGCGAATTCTGAAAGCCGTCGAGAAGCTTGCAGATGACCCAATCCCACATGATTCAAAACGTGTAATCGGATACAACGAAAAGGTATTCAGGGTAAGGGTCGGTAAATACCGCATTCTTTACAGGTTGGATTACGAGAAGTTTATGGTTGTTGTTATCAATATAGATTCGAGAGATCGTGTTTATGATCGAATTTGAATGACTCCGTTAAAGTGGGTCTGATTTCAGGCCAATCTCCTTCACAATCTGCCCAGGAACCTATCCATTCGCTCCAGCGCTTCCTTGATATCATTTCTGGATGCGGCATAGGCACAGCGCAAGAACCCTTCTCCCGTCTCGCCAAAAACGCTGCCCGGTATGGTCACAACTTGCTCTTCGTTGAGCAGGCGTTCTGCGAACTCATCGGACGAGAGGCCTGTGTCCGGGATTGATGGGAATGCGTAGAACGCACCCTTCGGCTTGAAACAGTCAAAGCCAATGTCGTTGAGCCCTTTAACGATAAGATGTCTTCGGCGGTCGTATTCGCGGATCATTTTTTGCATCTCCGCCTCCCCGTTCTTGAGAGCTTCGATGGCACCTATCTGAGCAGTGATGGGTGCGCACATCATGGTGTATTGGTGTATCAGCATCATGGAGCTGATAATTTCTGGTGGTGCCAGCGCGTACGCCATCCGGAATCCCGTCATCGCATATGCTTTTGAGAATCCGTTGAGTAGTATGGTACGCTCACGCATGCCATCCAGGGATGAAAAGCATGTATGTGTTCCTTCGTAAGTGAGGCATTCATAGACTTCATCCGAGATCATTAAGAGGTCATGTTCCACGATCACATCCGCGATCGCCTCGAGATCTCCTCTGTCCATTGTGGCACCTGTAGGATTGTTCGGATAATTGATGATGACAGCCTTTGTCCTGTCAGTGATGGCGGATTCCAGTTCCTTTGGTGTTAGTTTAAAATCGTTCTCCATCTTCGTGGATACTGACACAGGCACCCCGCCTGCAAATATTATCGATGGGATGTACGCAACATATGATGGCTGGACCACGATCACCTCATCCCCCGGGTTCACAACAGTGCGTATGGCAAGGTCCAGGGCTTCACTCACACCGGTAGTGACAAGTATCTCTGTTCCGGGATCGTAGTATACTCCGTGCTTTCGCGTGTATAGCCTGGACACCTCTTCCCGCAGTTCTATAAGACCAAAATTAGAGGTGTATGATGTCTCGCCCTGTTCAAGAGAATGGATACATGCTTCCCTGATATGCCAGGGGGTCACATAATCGGGTTCGCCCACACCCAGTGATATAACGTCATCGATCTCTGAGACCAGGTCAAAGAACCGTCTGATGCCTGATGGGGGGACAGTCTTCAAATGCCCTGCAATAAATGTGGAAGGGTTGCATGGTTGTCTCAGGATATATCCCTCAGTTTGATCCTACTTATGGCGTCACAGGCAGTCGTTTTACCTGTTCCGGCTCATCCAGTATCAGTCCGTCCTCTTTATAGGTCTTGAGTACAAAATGTGTTGCTGTGCTGTACACCTGATCAAGTGTGCCGATCTTCTCTGCCACGAAGAACGCAACCTGTTTCATGGAGTTGCCCCGCACAGTTATGGAAATATCATGTTCCCCTGAAAGCAGCCTGACCGAACGTACTTCCGGGAATTTATAGAGTCGCTCTGCGATCGCCTGGTACCCCTCTTTACGCTCCAGTCTCACTTTTAGTTCTATGATCGCATAGATATATTCCTCACCTGCAAGTTCCCAATCGATAACCGTTTTGTACCGGCGTATGATCTTCGCTTTCTCAAGTTGTTGGATCGTTCCTGTGACATCCTTTTCGGACATGTTTGCAAGAGTGGCTATCTCCGCATGGCTCACCCTTGCGTCCTCTCCGAGGATCTCCAGTATGTCACGTGTCTGTTTATCCATTATCGGGGTTGTAATAAAAAAAATGGAAAGATCAGTTGATCAGCATTGCGTTGACAACGCCGTCCTGACCTGGGCGGCTGGTAACCTTTGCATCTCCAAGACCTGTCGTTATGATCGAGCCTTTGGTGATGATATTACGTCGTACGTAGTGCCCATTTGCCGCATTGTCAATCACATTATCAATAGAGGTCACGGTCATATTCCCGTTGGCCGGATCGGTCACGTTCACAACATTACACTGCATCAACCTGACCTTTCGGTTGCCACCGGTAGTCGCAACATTTTTCCTCTTTGTCTCATTGATATGCGTCTCAGCAGCTTCACGCCCGAGCTCATATTTCCTCTTGCCGTGTGATGCTGTTCTTTTTGCTCCTGTCAATCTTCTTCTTGATTTTCCCTGAAATTTCATGATATTAACCTCTGATCAATATTAGTTGAATGACCACGCTGGGCCATCATGATACTATCATCTATGGAGAGTCCTTTACTAATAGGATTGTATATGAACTTTTCGAGTGAGCTCCAGTCCTGTGCAATATTGGACAATTCATAAATAACACTATAACGTAATGGTATTACATGCTTCGCATAACATTTCTTGGAACCGGTGGATCACTGCCCACCACCAGCAGGAACCCGTCCGCAATAATGGTCAACCGGGAAGGGGAACTCATACTGTTCGACTGTGGAGAGGGTACCCAGCAGCAGATGATGCGTGCAAAAACAGGTATGATGGCGTTATCCTCTATATATCTCACTCATTTTCATGGTGATCATATCCTGGGGATCCCCGGGCTTATTCAGACGATGTCCTTCCATGGCCGCACCGAACCTCTCACGATCTATGGTCCGCATTGGATAAAGGAATTTGTCAAGCTCCTGGTAGCCCTGGGATACTATAAATTGAAATTTGAGGTTCATGCAGTCCAGCTAGAGCCAGGGGATGTTGTAAAAAGCAAGGGATATTCTATCCATGCCATTGAGACGATGCACAGTGTCCCAAGTATTGGTTATATGCTGGTCGAAGACAAGCGCCCCGGTCGATTTGACCGGAACAAGGCGATCAAACTTGGAGTAAACGTGGGTCCCATGTTCTCAGCACTGCAGCACGGAGGAGAGGTGGAGATCAATGGAACTGTAGTACGTTCGGAGGATGTAGTGGGTGCGCCCAGACCGGGCAGGAAGATCGTATACAGCGGTGATAGCAGACCCTGTGAGGCCATACTGGAGGCAAGCAGGGACGCAGACCTGCTGATCCATGATGGTACATTGTCTTCCGAAAAAGCCGAATGGGCTGTGGAGTCCATGCATTCAACGGCCAGCGAGGCTGCATCTGTAGCTAAAGATGCCGGTGTGCAGCGCCTGATACTGACCCATATCAGTTCAAGATATAGTGAGGACTCGGCCCCCTTGCTCAAAGAGGCAATGGAGATATTTGAGAATGTCAGCATCGCAGAGGATCTGATGGTACTGGATATTCCCAATCGGAAAAACATGATGTCCTTTTGTCCGCAGGAATGATATCTGGTTATAGTAGATCCTTCACTTTGCTCACCGATAACAGTTTATGATATGGGAGTCATATTGTTTACATAGTGGTGGTAATCATGCGTCATGACAATCTTAGTGATCCTGATATACTAAAAAAAGAACACGTAATTGATCCATATCACATCGATGAGTTCAATGAGGTCATTGCACGAACTGCAATACTCAAGGACAAAGGAAAACATATTTCCAAAGGTATCGACAGGATCACTTCTAAAGTATGTAATACGGCCCTGCGTCTTGCAAAAGAAGATGGCGATATCCCACTGAATCGTATCGATCAGGCCATTGCTCTCAACATTGCCGATCCTTCTTTGGTAGAACATGACCTCAGCAAGATCATAGCAGAAAAACTCGATCTGGGTCATGCATTCAGATATCCGAAAACCTTTGGTTTTGATTCAGGCCGGAATAAGGAACTCAGTCCGAGAAAGGTCCCGGAAGAGAAGAAACTCTCCATTAACATAAATTATGTTACTGAGGCACTGTATGGGCAGGTAGTCTCAGCAGATCGTTGGTATGTGGTGCTCAACAGAAAATGGTATGAGATGAGCACAGAATCTCGTTATGAACTTATACCGGAGCGGCTACCCTCTGGAAGCAAATATTCCACCAATGCTGGTGTGATCAATGTCACAAAATTATTTGACGTAGATGCCATTAAACACGAGTGGGACGGTCCGATCAACATCTTCGACAATCGATGTGTCGATGTTATCACGAAGCATGTCCGGCAAAGGATGAACTGTGAGGACGAGGATGGCATGATGCACGAATATGATATTGAATGGATCAACGAGTGATAGTATCAGGTGAAACATCACTCATTAAAATAGATGATATTACTGTATAAATTTAGATAAATGTCCAGTCCAGGCGATTATCTTCAGCATCATAGAGACTCACTTCCACTTTCATCTCCTCTACACCATAGTCAAGTTCTTTGACACCGATAAATAATTTATCCCCTATACTCACATTATGTTCCGGTTTTGTCCTTCCAAAATATACCCTTCCGCCGGATCCCACTTCTTCTACCGTTATACCTTTCCAGTTCAGGCTATCGATAACGTTTACAACTATGCATTTGAACCTGTCTGTTTCATTGATCTCGCTCATAATATCACACCTTTTTAGGCAGGAAGCTCCGCATTTTATCGAGGGTTCACTGACTCTGATCTGTTCGCCAGTGCGAATCTCTGCGATTTCCTTAAGGCATCTGCTCATATATACATTCTGCTCACAGAAACAGGTTCATTCGTTATCTTCATTCGTGCGACGGAGTCGTTAAGGTACTGTTCGGTAACCTCATCCTTTTCATCCATAATGGCCTGGTGCAGTGCGGTCTTCAACACCTTTTCTACTATATCCCTACCCGAAAGACCGTCAGTCGCCCTTGCAAGCTTGCCAGTATCAACATCCTTTACCGGGAGAGGAAATGTCTGCAGATTCGATACGATGATCGCAGCACGTTCCGTTTCATCGGGAAGGGTGAATTCGATCTCTTCCTCGAACCGGTTCCTGACTGCGGGGTCCAGAGTATCAGGTAGATTGGTGGCACCAATGGTACAGATCCCATCGTGTTCAACGATGCCGTCCATCTCGGTCAGTAGAGCATTGACGATCTCTGAGACATCTCCCCGCAGTTCCTGGAACCTTCGGTCCAGCGCGATCGCGTCCAGTTCATCGATGAATATTATGCAGGGTGCCATTTCCTGGGCATGTTCATACAACTGATGGATCTGACGTGCCCCCTCTCCGACAAATTCTCCAATGAGTTCCGTTGCCTTCATGGGCAGTATAGGCACGCTGGTCTTATTGGCCAGTGCTTTGGCGAACATGGTCTTGCCGGTACCAGCCGGTCCAAAGAACAGCACATTGGTCGGTGCCCATTGACCGAATATCTCTGGTTCTTTCAGATAGCGCTCGATAAGTTTACATTTACGGCGTGCCATCTGCTGTCCGATCACATCATCAAAGGTGATCGTGCTGGTGAACTCGAATGTCGGTCCGTGCCTGGCATCGTCAGCTACGATAAATGACGTTGTCTGTCCAATGATGGATTCTGCCGGTTCAACGTCTACGATATGGTATGCAAAATCGGGGTACATCCGATGGTCGAACAGGTAATCGCCCATACGCGCAAGATAGCCATTCCACTGTTGTCGGGCATAACACTCGAACACACCCGTATCCTCAACCCGTGGATACTCATCGAGTCCACCGGTCAGTGGATACCCAATAGGCTTGAGTATGACCACATTTGCTGCCGAAGCATCGGTTTCTGCGACATGCTCCTTATTCTTTTTCAGTGCTACTTTCTGAGCAGACCTGACCATGGTACCAACCCCATTTATCTGACAATTAACTATGGGGGTGCTAAAATAATAAAGGTTACCCTTGTTTTCCATCAATCAAGTTTGAAATCGCCGTGTTTCTCGATATGTGCTGCCAGTCCGCCATCCTGCAGGATCTTGATCATCACATCAGGAAGGGGTGAGAATGTTATCTCGGTACCTTTTGTCAGGTTCTTGATGATCCCGTTGGACAGGTTGACCTCCAGTTTGTCACCTTCATCTATCTGGTCAGTGTCACAGATCAGGGCTGGAAGACCCACATTGATAGCATTGCGGTAGAATATACGTGCAAATGACTTTGCCAGCACTGCATTGACCCCAGCCAGTTTGATTATGGTGGGTGCATGTTCCCGGCTGGACCCCAGACCAAAGTTCCTGCCACCAACCACGAAATCGCCGTTCTGTACATTGGACGGGAACTCGGGGTCCGCATCTTCAAGCACATGCTTGGCAAGTTCTGGCAGGTTCGTACGCAGATGAAATAGGCGGCCAGGTGCTATCAGATCGGTACTGATATCATCGCCAAACTTCCATGAATTTCCATTGAGAATTGATTCCATTCAGAGCACCTCCCTTGGGTCCGTAACCTTTCCAGTAATAGCAGTTGCTGCTGCTGTGGCAGGCGATGAGAGATAGATGAAACCCTCAGTGTTCCCCATACGTCCTTTGAAGTTCCGATTCTGTGTGGCCAGGCAGACCTCGCCATCGCCCAGGATCCCCTGATGCACTCCCACACATGCACCACAGCCTGGCGCCATCACTGCAGCACCAGCCCTGACGAAAGTATCGATGTATCCTGCCTCGAGGGCTTCGAGATACACTGCCTTGGATGCAGGGGTTACGATAAGACGAGTGTCTGGATCGCGTTGTTTTCCTTTCAGTATATCGGCTGCGATCTTCAGGTCGTCGATACGCCCGTTGGTGCACGTTCCTATGAACACCTGGTCAACGTTCATGCCGACAAGTTCGGTCACGGCCTTTGTATTATCAACAGTATGTGGTGCGGAGATCACAGGTTCGATGGTCGAGGCGTCGATGTCGATCACCCTCTCATAGACAGCATCCTCATCGGATGCGATCTTCCTGAACTTGTCCCCACGTCCCTGTGCCTCAAGGTATGCCCGTGTAACGTCATCGGATTCGATCAGGCCGGTCTTGGCACCGGCTTCCACTGCCATGTTGGATAACGTGAACCGCTCGGACATGGTCATGTTCCTGATCGTATCGCCGGTGAACTCCAGGGCTTTATAGGTGGCACCGTCAGCTGTGATCATCCCAATGATGTGGAGGATCAGATCTTTGGCATACACGCCTTTGTTGAAGCTTCCGGTAACGTTGATCTTGAACGTTTCCGGCACTCTCAGCCAGGTCTTACCCAGTGCAATACCGATAGCTACGTCAGTTGATCCCATCCCGGTTGAAAAGGCACCCAGTGCACCGGAGGTACAGGTGTGGGAGTCAGCTCCGATCAGTATGTCTCCGGGATTGACATAGGATTCGACAAGCCGCTGATGGCATACACCTTCCCCAACCTCGGACAGGTGCACACCCGTTTCCTTCGCGAATCTTCGCAGTATGTTGTGTGCGTTTGACAGGTCCTTGTTGGGACTTGGTGCAGCGTGGTCTATGAAAAGCACTGTACGCTCAGGATTCTTCGCCTGCACCAGGTCGATCTTCTGGAGCTGCTGGACTGCCAGAGGCCCGGTTCCGTCCTGGACCGCTGTCACGTCCACCTTCGCAATGACGATATCGCCGGCGGATACATCCTTTCCAGCGTGTTCTCCTATTATCTTCTCTGCAATTGTCTTGCCCATATGATCACCTTGGTAAAACTATGATTATTAAAGAATGGCAAATAATCAGGTTACTTATATATGATATTATCGGCATAAATTATAATTTATTTGTGATGTGTCCGTCAGTGTGACAGATATAATTGGTGCACATCGTCTCCCGAATAATATTCAATTATGTGACTATCAACCTATCGGAAGTGATAAATAACATCATATCGCAATTTCACTTATATAATGATGCGGATTATAATGATTCAGCTGAACTATCTGATTCGTATGTATCAGAGTTCCCGGAGG
>JAIOTO010000055.1 GCA_021106765.1 Methanosarcinaceae archaeon | reverse complement strand
TGTGAAGCAGTGTTTCCGAATAAGTAATCTGGTATCTTTTTTATGCTAAAGCGTGTTCTTTCTTTAGGTTTAGGAACGGATGTTTGGTGTACACCTGTGTCCACATCCTCTGACCTGATATCGTCTATATATTCCCGGAAGGAAAACGTATATTGTTCATTTTCCGGATGGCGTCGTCTTGCAAAATAAGCAATAATGGAAAATATGATCGAAAGCAGAAGCAGGGATATGGATATTGAGTTCGGCCGGAATAGCCATTGTGTCAGGCTGAGGGCAAAGCCGTCAAAGACCGTGATGGCAATGCTGAATCCTACACTAAGGGTGAAACGTTCGATGAGACTGATCTCGTCCTTTTTCGGGAACATCATTGCTATGAATGCATACCCGGGTATGAAAAATAGGAGGGGGAGAGCAAAAAGGATACGCAAAGGTGTTTCATTTAAAGGGGGGACCAGAATAAAAATGACCGAAAATATTGCGAATATTATGGGTACCTTCAGGTCCTGCGTATAAAGGCATTTCTTAGATTTGAACATCTGTATGCACTATTCATTTAAGTGATATAATCTTTTTCTTATCTGACATCGACACGAGAACAAGATCGGATCATTTAAATGAGATCCACTTAAATATCCCGGGTCTGGTGAATTAGAAACCTTTTAAAGGATTAAGTTCTTTTATTGACCGAATTACTATACGATCTATGTGAGGGATGTACATCAAACACGCAGCTAAAATAATTCCCCTTTTTGCCCTGCCCGCAATCCCCATACTTGCGATTGCCTGGTTCCTTGGCGGCACTCCGGCCCTGGCAGGAGCTCTGGTAATGTTTGCACTCATAAGTTACACCCTCTATCGCTTCAGTGGCAGGATCCTCATCAAGTGGTACCATGCCAGAAAGATCGGTTCTGTGGATAACCTGGCCAGCAAGGCGGGAGTTACGGCACCGGATATGTATATGTTCGAATCATCCCTCCCCTCGATATTTACAGTAGGGACCAATGGACAATACACAATTGTGTTATCTACCGGTGCAATGGGATTGTTTGACGAGTCCGGACTGGGGGCAATGCTGGCTCGTGAGATCGGTCATATAAGAAATGGAGATGTGCCCCTGAACACCATTGTTGCCCTCTTTGCCGGCACTATCGCAGCGTTCTCCACTGCGGCCCTGTGGGGATCCTTGCTGACAGGCTTTGGCCAGGATCATGATCCTGCACCCCGTTTCATACGCTTTCTTGCAATGGGACTGGCCGCACCACCTGCGGCACTCCTGGTCCAGCTGTTAGTTGCACGTTCACGAGAGTATGCAGCTGACGACGTTGCCCTGGAGCTTACTGGCAAGCCCAGGCAACTTGTAGAATGCCTGGCAAGGCTGAAACATCACATCGACATGTCCCCGGCAGGTGCAAATCCCGGACATGTGCACATGTTCCCCATTAATGTGTTGCGTGTCACGGAGTGGTATGATACACATCTATCCCTGTTCGATACTCATCCGAATTTAGAGGGTCGGGTCGATCGTTTGATGGAGGGGATAAATAATGGGTAATAAGATCATGTTGGCAATCGATCGAATACAGAAATGGAAGATGTCGTTGTTCTTCAGCCTGTTCTCTTATTCAGTAGTGCTTTTCGGGATTATCGTTGTGGATGTGTTCTGGAGAAGGGATTTTGATCCTATGGAGGTGGCACTTATCACTGGCGGATTTATGGGATCGGTGTTGATTCTTCTGATGATCGAGTCCGTGGTTCTCTGGAGGAAACTGAGTTCTAAGGTGTGATACCCCTCAGTTCTCAATTGAAGATAGTGACCCCTAACGTTGCCTTTTTTGTTGTATTTTATCAGGAAAAACCATTTGATAGTGACAGTTTTGATCAATTTGCGTGAATTGTTGCTAATTTGGTTATTTTTGTATTGAAATAGCACATTAGTGATGCTGTCACTGGGTAACTGATAAGTTTGTTTTCAGACACGGATTAACACAGATTTACACGGATTTATACAGATCATGGTTAAATTAGGTGCAGTTGTGTCATGATCCGGAACTTAGTGGGAATTAGCGACATGATGAAAATCTGTGTTTATGTATGAATAGACAGGATTGTTTTTGAATACGGTTCTACAGACCTGAATAGCATTCGTTATCTTTTCAGATCCATAATATACATGATCCCGCCCGCAACAAGGGCAAATATGATCCAACCAAGGTGGGTATGGACCATCATCATGGTTTCCATTCCATACTGGTATGCTGCAAGATAAAGGATCGTTACCCTCACCAAGTTTGAAATGTACGCCACAGCTATGGCAAAACCCAACAGGTAAAGGGTTTTGTTGAGTTTCATCTTTTCCATACGGCTGTATCCTACGACGATCCCTATCAGCAGGAACATGGAGTATAATCCCGAACATGGCCCCCCGATTATGATCGTCAGGTTCTCTACACCAGAGAGTTCTACAGTTTGGATGGCAACTACCTCAACGGGGACCCCCATCAACTTTATAATAAGCACTGTTGGCATCAGAACCAAATAATGATCGAAAAAATACAAAAATTGAATATTCAATGCGCCGAATATTGAATAGAATATTACAAATAATACGGTAAATATCCCCGATATATAGGCACCGAACTCGCCGATGTGACTCAATTGCGGCTTATCTGTTCCCATAGCAATGAGCGATAATCCGAAGAAGAATACCATTGAGTCCAGGGTACCCAGATCACTGCCAGCCCTGAAGTTATAGAGAAGATCTGCGACGACAATCAGAACCCCTATGGAAAGATACAATTTAGATTGTTGGACATCTTGTTTTCCTGTCAGACGTATCCGACTGATCACGCCCACAGCAGTCAATAACAGGACCACTCCCATATATGGGGACCCTTCACTAAGTTCTATCGTAGCGCCAATGAAGAGCGCAAGGGTCATGAGTATAAGGATTAGATTTTTATCGGCATTCATCTTTCTTTTCCCGGTTTACTATCAATAGTATGAAGGATTTTTAAAGTATATTAACTTTAGGTATATTATTATCTTCAAATGAATCTCCTCATCATATTCCAAGTTCACATTATTGCAAATACGGTTTTATTGCCGGTATATCTTATGAAAATGAATAATAGTACATTCTTGTATTCAATTTCAAAAACGACGTGAAATCACAGGAGAAAGCTTTGAGAAAAGCAGTTGAATTGATCAAGGATAAAGACGTTAAAAACAAATTGAAAAGGGAGACTATGCTTGGTGATTGGATGATGGCACGCAATTCATGTTAGACCTGATTGAAAGTCAAATTTAGAATATGAACAAATAAGTAACGGAAGCGGAGGTCCATTTCCAATCTCTTATTTTTATTTCAGACACGGATTAACGCGGATTAACACGGATCTATTGGAATGATGATCATCCCTCATAAGTTCTGGATCATACCGAAAATGCAAACCAACTTCCTCACAATCTGTGTCAATCCGTGTTAATCCGCGTCTGAAAACAAACTTACTCTTGAACCCATTACAATGTCACAACTGTGAAATTATTGAAATTGTCAAATCGGTGTCCCTGACAAAATACCAAAAAGGACAAAGAGAGGATATAATCTTCAGTTGAAAGCGAAAACGGTCATTTTTGGAATTTACACTAGCTGACAAGCAATAAAAAGCCTCGATACTATTGTCGAATGATTAAATGTTCCGAATATTATATATGTCATGATGTAATAATATTACTGGACGGTCAAGCATTGATCATTACCGGTATTAATTTGCCGGATGGCTTATCTGAGGTGGAGAATGGATCGGGATTTTACATTGTCAAAGTACAGGGAGCTTATCGAGACCATAGTCAACACTGATTATGAGCCAATTGCCGTTCG
The DNA here is from genome assembly GCA_021106765.1 of Methanosarcinaceae archaeon. GTDB lineage: Archaea > Halobacteriota > Methanosarcinia > Methanosarcinales > Methanosarcinaceae > JAIOTO01. The sequence goes on along the minus strand of JAIOTO010000055.1, from coordinate 678 downwards.
TGATCATTTTGAATCCGAAACTGCCCGATGCATCATTCTCAGGCATGACGTGGATCGTGCAGTCCAGCGTTCGCTGGACATGGCCCAGCTCGAAAACGAATATGGCATACGTTCTACTTATTATTTCAGGCATACGGACGATGTGTTCAAGCCAGAGTTCATACATGCGATCGCTGATCTGGGTCACGAGATCGGTTTTCACTATGAGGTTATGGATAAGGCAAAAGGTGACACTGCACAGGCAATAAAGATATTCGAGACCGAACTTGGTGAGCTTAGGGAGATCGAAGATGTGAATACAGCGTGCATGCATGGCAATCCCCTTGCTTCGTGGTCGAACCGCGGTCTCTGGACAGAGTATGACATCAAGGATCATGGTATTATTGCTGAGCCTTACCTTTCTATCGATTATACCAAAGTGCTCTACCTGACGGATACCGGGAGAACATGGGCGGACCTCAAAATCAGGGTGAAGGATGTCCTGGATGACAATTCGAATGCCCTATCCGTCCCTACCGGAACTATTGCCACTACTGATGATGTAATTGATCTTGTCCGTAAAGAAGATATCCCACAGATGTGCATACTAGCACATCCGAATCGTTGGTGTGAAGACATCCCCGGTTGGACAAAGGAACTCGTTCTCCAGAATCTGAAGAATGTGGGAAACGCTGGTAT
>JAIOTO010000029.1 GCA_021106765.1 Methanosarcinaceae archaeon | reverse complement strand
ACAGTTTATTCTACACAGGTGATATCAACACCCTTGACACTCGTCTGGTCCCGGGAGCAGAAGATCATCCTGAAGCTGACACCCTTGTGATCGAAAGTACATATTTTGCAGAGGATCATTCACCACGAAAGGAAACTGAAACTGCGTTCATTGATTCGCTCAATGATACTCTGGATATCGGTGGAAATGTGATCATTCCCGCCTTTGCCATAGGCAGGACGCAGGAGATCCTGATGCTGCTGGATGAATACGATATCCATACCTATGTAGACGGAATGGGTGTCGCTATGTATAAACTGATGCTGCATCACCCGGATTATCTGAAAGATCCGGCACGTTTGAAAAAAGCGTTTGGAAATGCATCCATTGTAAAAGGACACCGAAGGAAGAAAGTACCACTGGAAAACTCTGTGATCGTAACAACTGCGGGAATGCTCAACGGTGGTCCTGTACTCTACTATCTGAACAAACTGTACAAGGATCCCAAGACGAAGATCATGATCACTGGATATCAGGTTGAGGGTACGAACGGACGGATGGCCATTGATAATGGCATCATTGATAACGATGGAGTGATCCAGCAACTGAACACGAAGATCGAACAGTACGATTTCTCTGCTCATTGTGGTGACAGGGAACTTAAAGGGATAGTCAGGTCCTTCTGTGACAATGGCACAGAGACCGTGTTCACCATGCACGGAGAGAGCTCACAACAGTTCGCACAATGGGTATCAGAAGAGATCGGCGTGGATGCATACGCTCCTGCGAACGGGGAGAGATATACCATCGGATAAGCTATTTCATATTGCAGCAACTATGATCGTAAGGATAAACATCCTTATGAATCTTTTTGCCATTCCGTGTTCCATTATATGATCTGTAATGTTATTATGGGATGCGCCTGGAATGATCCTGGTGTTCATCCAGATCCTGCTGCGTATTGATATTCACAAATGTTCTAAGATCGGGATCGAGCATTCGTATTCTGTTTACATCAATATCAACGGCATCATCCAACTTAAAGACCGGTGCCAGAATGAACGTCTCATCGTCAAGGATAGCAGTCTCGATACCGGCGATCATCGAGCATACCCTGTACACCGCACAAAGTGGTTCCATCCTGCCATCATCCCAACGTGGAATTGCTGCGTCATGACCCTGTGCCCGCTCGAACATGTATTCGATCACTCCCGCGTCCAGATATGGCATATCGCATCCGGTCACAAAGATATATTCCCCCTTTGCCGCCTTGAACCCTTCCAACATGCCTGCCAGAGGACCTACATGGTGATACTGATCAAATACGACCTTGTGGTCGGATAGATGTCGTCTGAACTGTTCCTGTTGACTTCTGTCCCTGAGCGAAATGATGATCTCATCCGTGATCGGAGCCAGTGTATTGATGATCTGTTCAATAAGGGTACGCCCTTCAAGATGGATCAGGCCCTTTTCAGCAAATCCAAGGCGCTTTCCAAGCCCTCCGGCAAGTATAAGTGATGAACGACACATCTCTACTCTCCACTTTTAGTTTATCATTTCCAGATCAATCAGCACACCTATGTACCATTTACTCTAAGATCTTTATCCTCAGACCTATGCCATGTAAGATATCGCATCTTGATAGTTATCTGTTACTATGTTAACCATATCCATGCAACAAATGTGTAATATAAATGGTATTGAAATTTTTGATGGGTACAAAATACATTGCAGCATGCTAATCTCATTGCAGAATGGTATATATACAGTTAACACGTACTGTATTTTGGGGAAGATACAATATTATATTGCTCCACCTCATCCGTTTAATTATTAATCAGGGGGAGTATGAGCGGGTTTGGGGAGTGGGGGTACTAGAAAAAATGTTTTTACCCGCTCATATATTGTGAAAAAGGAGATATTAGTATATACAATTTGCGGCTGAGCGTTACTGTCGTGATTTATAGTATGAGTTTATTGGAACATATACATATCTATACATTACACATATAGATCCATCTATCATGTCACACAATCGTTGATCCAACGATTCATTCAAACTTATCCTTATCCCCTTTTACATAGATCATTGCATCCTCAAGATCAGTGTGAACTTCATATTTTCGCTCAAAGTGTGTTAGTATGTTCGAGAGGTCACGCTCCAGCAGTTCCTGTGCATGGGGATGTTCAAGAGTAACATACTGCGGCCAGTCGATGATCTCAACACCATCCGGATCCACAAAAATATTGTACTCACTGAAATCTGAATGTATGATCCCGAGGGAATAAATAATACGCATCTGACTGAGGATCTTCTGCAGAAATATTTCCGGATCTTCCAGTCTGCTCTTCACAAGTAGATGGCCTTTGGCCGGTGCCATTACAATAGCATGCCTGCTGTGGTCAATAGGCTCGGGGAGGGAGACCTCAGGGTAAAGTTCTTTCATGATGTCGTACTCCCTTTTGGCAGCAAGACGCGAAGCATATATCCATGAAAAATGTTCTCTGTCCTCAAGGTGACTACGTGACCGTTTTATGCTCCGGAAACTCGTACGCCCTTCGCGATGGAACTTAATAATAACACCCATTGCATCCCCAATAGCAAGTTCTGGTTCCTTTAATGCCTCGTGAACAACAGATTCCTTACCGACGCCGATCTCATCGCCTATTCCATCGATGGTCCCCCGTTTCACAAACGTATTAATTGCAAGGGCATCATAACCATCAAAATATATCCGGTAGCCCGGATATGGTACACGTGTCCCGATCACCATATTTTTGTCTATAAGATTACTCAACCGGTACTCAAGGTCCTTGGCAGTCATGCGAGTATATCTGATCAGTTCACCTACAGGAACCCACTCGTAGTCCTTCATACAGATCTCGATCCCGGTCAGGATCCTGAAATCCTTACTATCAAGTTCCCTAAAGACCTTCAGCACATCATCGATCATCAGACAGGAATACCATGGGATATTAAAGATACTTTTTGGTCTATGCTTCAGTTCTCAAGTTGGGAAACAAGATAAGCATTTAGAAACTCGTGTATCTGCCGGATCTCCAGAGTATCCGGCAACCGGGATATCAGTTTGTCCACATAACCGGCTTTTGATATCTGCCTGAATGTCTCCTGAAAATTAACGTCGAACAGCCAGGACAACTGAAGAAGCTTCATGTCGTTATAGGTCCTCATGTGATATGCATGGGCAAGATCGTAACCAAGGATCTCCCGTACCATTTCCTTCGAATAGCCCGGACCATCCGGAAGCCCAAGTTCCAGAGCTGGATTCCTACATTCATCCCTACGAGCGTGATAATCTGTTACAACCTTCAGGACGTCCAGTTTATCCGCATCACGTATCAATTTACAATATAACAGACACTTGTCAGTCTCATCTGCAGGAAGGACAAAACGATTGTGATACCCAACAGCCTTTAAGATAATATCCCGTTCATCCTCGGACAATGATGTCAGTATACCAGCATCGTTCAGTATACGTACTCCTAGCTGGCCATGATCTTCAGAATCGGAATCCCTGAAGGTACGGTACATGCGCATCTGTTCAAAGCGACCAACGTCGTGAAAAAGGGCTATTAATTCGGCCAAATACATCTGCTCGGAGGACAGACCGAACGAGCGACTTAGCAGAATGATGTTGTCACATACCCTCTTTGTATGTTTTCCCTTAAGCTCGAAGTTTATCTGTACGTCTGGATCGTTCGAATAGAACTGTACTACATAGTTATCGAACCATCGATAGAACATTGTGAGTTGTTCCAGGTCCATATCTTATCCTGTATAATGGTCCAGATGATCACCAATAGTATCAAACATCAGGAATGATGTCGTTCATTGGCTGCCTCTACCTCATCGATAATATCGGGATATTCACGAAATACGGATAGTATATCCAGTGCAGCCACAAGATCCACGATACCAACAGCCCCGATGACCTCACCATCCTTGTCAATTATTGGAGATACGACCACAGCTTTTCCTTTATACGTGCCTTCAGTAGGAATTTTTCGTATGGTCTTTTTGACACGAATAACTTCTTCCAGCACCGGACCGGAATATTCCCAATCAAGTATCTCACCTCTTTCCATCCGTATTCCCTTATTTTTAACACTACGCATAGTCGTAGGAATGCCCACCAATGAATGATATACTCTTGCACATGGCTCAAGGTCCTTAGCAGTTGAATCTTCACATATTTTTAAACATGTCATGGTTTTATCTCCTGATAAGTTAATTGAACGTTTCAGATTATAACTCTTTTGAATTAGATCGAATTGGATCAAACGATCATTATTGTGGAGATATGGAAAGCTCTATCATATATTTACGGACCTGATCAGCAGCGACCGCCCCATCACCAGCAGCCGTGATCACCTGTTTCAGAGAGGAAGTGCGACAGTCCCCTGCAGCAAATATACCTTTCCGTGAGGTCTCCATCATCTCATTTGTCACAATAAATCCAGTTCTATCCTTTTCAACATCCACAAAACCTGTGTTAGGAGTAATACCTACATAGATAAAAACACCATCGACCGAAAGTTCCTCGACAGCATTAGTTTCCACATTCCTGATCGTGGCAACCTCAACGACCGTGCTACCACTTATCATTTCAAGCACTGAGTTATACACGAATTCGATGTTCGATCTGGAAAATGCCCTGTCCTGCAGCACCTTTGATGCCCGCAATGTATCCCTGCGATGGACGACATATACCTTACTGGCAATATTTGAGAGATCGATGGCACCTGTGATAGCAGACTCGCCACCTCCCACAACGATCACACTTCGACCTGAGAATAATGGACCATCGCATGTTTCACAATAGGAGACACCCCTTCCCAGGAACGTATCCTCACCAGATACACCGAGACGACGTGGAGCAGCACCTGTTGCCACTATGATGGAGCGAGTGGAAAGATCACCTTCCAACGTATGCACTACAAAAACACCTTCTGCCCCTGTGATACTCTCAACCTCGGAATTCTGTATATTGACTCCTGTTTTAAGAGCATGTGAGGTGAAGCTATCCATCAGATCCATTCCAGAAATAGAGGATATCCCCGGATAATTCTCTACGATCTTGGCCGATGAGATCTGACCGCTTACCACATCCTTTTCAAGAACCAGGGTATCAAGTCCATAACGCACCGCATATATACCGGCAGTGATCCCTGCAGGTCCTGCACCAATGATGATCAGATCGTGTACCATCAGCGACCCATCTCCCCGGTAATGGTTGCGATCGCATCGTTTCGACTCGGAACACCGACAAAGGCCACCCCGCCATCAATGATCGTTGTCGGCACCCCCATGATCGAATACTTCTCAACAAGTATTTTCCCTTCATCCGACTCCACATCCACTTCCGTATATTTAAGATCATAGCTGGATCTAAGATCCTTCCAGAGCTTCTTTGCTTTCGGACAATTATGGCACCATGTAGCATAAACAAGTGTAATTTCCGGCATAAATATCAATTTCTCCTACTTTAATATGATCATTATGTTTCTTTTTCGTACAATATCAGATTTCTGTAAAGATATTTTAATACCCCCCTACTCATGAAAAACAAGATCATAGTAAAAAGGAGTAAATCTATTATCCTTTGCAAAGCCCAGCAAGTTCACATTCACTGTGTCGTTTGATGATACCAGTAAGATTTACACGCGCAGCCTGCAGGTCCTCTTCACTGGTAAAATAGGATAATATATCAAGCAACTTATCGATCATCAGATTGTAATCACGTTCTGTTCCAGAGTCTCGAAATTTCTGCATAGCTGCGTCTACAAACTCGGGCGTCCATTCTTCATCTGAATGAAGTACTTGATCCTCAACTTCAATTTTGTTCTTTGCAACATCATTGTTGACACGTGCAAAGATCAATTCAACAACGTGGGGGTTCCCTACAAACTCGTTCATGAATTGCATAATATCCATGACAACCTCAAAATATGGAATCTCCGGATTCTCACATTGTTCAAAAATCGTTGATATTTCCAGACGAATATTCTTTTCGATCGGATCCATCAGATAATTGGTAATCTCATTGACAACGTTCTCGCAAGCTTCTCGTGATGAATCCTGATAAAGATCATGAGTATTGGGAGGTTCTACATTGTACTTTGAACAGTATTTCAACAAATTCGAACGCAATTTTTGTTTATTGAGATTTGCCATTGCATTCACCATAAGGGTATTTACTCTAATATAACATACATTTGTTAATTAATACATCTGTTGATTCATATATCTGTCTGTTCACCGATATGCTCACCTGCTTAATTATTATACATAATCGGATCATCTTCGGCAATTTATCTCCCGAATATCTGCTGCAGTCCGAAGCATGTCGTTCAACATCTTATCATGTAACATATCTGCTGCTGCTTCAATATTCTCTTCAAATTCAACGATCGTCTCTGAATCGATCGGTTTGCCCATGTTCTTCCTGAACATGATCGATTCATATAGATCAATCAAATCCGGCAAGAGAACACGCGGATATTGTTCTATGAGAGTATGGATAAGAGAGATAGCTGCAGGAGAAGGAAGTAGCAGATAGCCGGGATATTTAAGTACAATCGAGCCAGTCGTCTGCTCGATCTTTGAGAACATTAACTTATCTTCAAAAAAACGAGCAGCATCTACGTTATCTGGAAATGTGATGATATTCGATCGTAAATTATTTGAAGCTATTGAAAAAAGAACCCTGCCGATCCCGATATGCCGATGGGATGCGTGCACTTCTATGCTTCGTAACAGACAAGTAGCAGGCACTATCACTTTTTTTTCATAATTATGCCACTCCTCTAAAGGATCTTCAACAGTTTCAAACCTTGAAAATGCAACCAGTTTGTTAGGATAGCGTATTGCTACGAATAACTTGTGACCGGATTCCAGAGACCTCTTCAGAAAAAATGGATAGGGCATCCCGAATTTATTGTGAAAATACTGGAAACCCTGTTTTCCACTAACATCGACATCTATTTCCAAATTATCAATACATTCTGTATGTTCGACCAAACCATATGATATCTACCCTGCATTATGCAGGATATTGATCCCCAAAATCTGCATTGTAATATGACCTGCTTATTTTGATGAATATTAGATGTCTATTCATAATACAGTTCAATTCAGATCCTGTCCCTCTACAGAATAATATATATACCTGCCTTTTCTCTGTGAAGAAATAGCATCACCCATTTCCAGACGTTCGATAATACCCTGAAGATCATTCATATCTACCGAGTAGCCATCACTATCCAACTGTGTTTCCAACTTTTTCAAGGTTATTGGACCAAGTTGTTTTAGCATTTCGTATACAGTCTCAGCCATTGACATAGAATTTTCAGAAAGTTCCAGAGGGATAGATTCATCATTTAGAGATGGATTTTCTGTTAATGACGTGGTCTCATCTTTTATAGCAGATAGGTCTTCCTGAATATCATCAACTACATCTCCACGAGAGAGAGTCTCATCATGCTGTTTTTGCATGGGTTCCAACATGGTGAATATTTCATTCTTAAAGGCATCAAGAGCTTGATAGATATTATCCAGATCCGAACGTTCTGCTTTAGAATCCATCAATTCCTCAATGTTTGACGGCACCCCTGCATCCGATGGATGATCAAGTGGTGTTGCACCACCTTCAAGCATCGACTGCAGTGCCTCGAATTTATTATTTAATACTTTCAAGGAACTTGTATGAACATTGATCGCTTTTGTAAATCTTTTTATGTGGTCCATGACATCCTTTATGCCCTCAGAGTGCTCATTGACTTGTTCCGACTGCTGTGTTTGGTTATCTGACAACGATCTGAAAGCACCTGAAATATCATAAAAACCAATCTCCACATCATTTAAACGGGATTCCAGATTTTTAAGTCGCTTTCCATATAGAAATAGTTTTTCGACTGAATATTCACGGCTCCCCGATTCCACAAATGATCTAAAATCCCGGGAATCATAAGCGGGAGCATATTCAGATAATTTATTGAAAAGTTCTATATAGGTACCATGTACCTGCTTTACAGAGATAAGTTTTGATCCTATTGCTTCTGAAAGATTATCAATGGTAAATATTCCATTATCAAAATCAAAGAAATCGATCCCGGCACTGATCTCCCGCACCTGGTCCCGCACATTTTCCACAATATCATTTAATTCGTTATCTCCATAGATATCGAATATTGCGGCAACCATGTCATTCAGCGTCTGTGCATAGGTGATCTCCAGCACTTCCGAAGGTACTTTGGAAGCATCGATGGATTTTGTGCCCAACACATCCTCCTCTTTAGCAACCCTTTTGAGACGTTTTGAAAATGTCTCAAACTCCGTTTTGAGTCCTTTTAGCTCCAGTACATCCGTTCGATCTTCCAATTTTCGATCGATCTTTGAAATTGAATTATTGCTGGCCTCAAGCTGCATGCCAATATTATGTTGCCAATCGGTTAGATCGGACTTTAGAGACGTTAGATCTTCCTTCAATGATCCAATATCACGAACCGACCGTTCAAATTCACATATATCGATCTCAGGTTGTAATTTCTGCTCACATTTTTCAGCATCAGCATCACTATCGTGTGACATATCCGGTGTATCCGGCGTTCCTAGCGGAACATCTGAAACGGATGAGTTGGATGTAAATATCGTATCCTCCACAGATCCTACTGTTGATAGTGAATATACTGGAAACTGTTCAACATATGTATCATCCTTCTTTTTGGATCCTTCCTTATCGCCAATACTATCATTTATATCGTGGCACACCTCATCCACAATAATATGATCGTTCGTATCGCCAGCATCATCACTAAGATCATCGGTTTTGCCAGCATTGATACCAGCAGCATCAATACAATATTCGGAATGATCACTCTTTTCAGGAGATGGCGGATTCACTCTATTCACCACATTAAGGATGTTGGAGCTTTCCGATGCCGCCGCCACATTGTCTGAATGTTCGTTATCTGACAAGAGAATCACCATCCATTATATAAAGGATTCCAGTTTATGTTTGATATCAGGGATCCATTCATACTCACATATATCAGCAATGTAATCACCATGTAAAGGACGTATCTGGTCCTGGATTATCAATTCTACAAGCAATATCCATTCACTTTCGGTCATCCATTTAGGAGAGGAAGCTATCTCATTGAAAGCCATTGCAAGAACCTGATCAGCCTCGCCCCGACCCATGACGTTCTTGATCTTGTCCTTGACATCATCCAATATCTCCATATTCTTTTTGTATTCGGATGACTGAGTATACATTTCATTAAATACACGTTTCTGAAGATCTCGCAATTCGCTAACGACCTCAGTGGAATACTGTGATAATTGATCCGGTTTCATGGAACGCTGCTCGAATATATGCTGCATGACCTCTCTCATAAGCTCGATCTTAGCCATATTTTCACTCAGATCGACCTTATGTGCAAACAGAGATATTAAAAGAGAGCCTTTACCCACAGATGAAAATATCACAGTACCAAAATTGTATTCGATAACAGATTGAACAAGCCCCATCTCAAGCTGCTGGCTAACGTGAAGCAAATTGGTACTGATCAAATTCGTGAGTTTGAACAGCCTTGACCCAACATCATCGGGTATGTAAGATGCATAGATCTTACCATCCACCCCTGCAAAGAGGATAACGTCCACATCACTGATCTCATACATACGCTTTAACTGAGAGAACAATGCAAATTTTAGAAGGGATGCGTCCTCCATATCCTCTTTCATTTTTCTTGCTGCCACGATTACCACACATTAGATCAATTTATCAGATCTTCAAGCTCACTGAGATCATCAATATCAATTAGATCTCCTTCATGGGAGTTTGTCGTGTCTTCGAGGACCATATCATCCGACTCCTCGACATATTCCATATTACCGGCCTCCTCGAGCGATTCGGAGGATGAAGTAGTGACATTTTCAACAACAATAGCTTCCTGTTGAGCATCTTTATTTTTCATTGAACTTGTTATATTATATGTCTCAAACAGTATCTGAAGTGTTTCTTTTGGTGAGAACGAATATGACCAGTTATCCATGACCGCCTGAAGCTTTACAAGGAACGTATCCGGCGCTCCAAAATCCCGGGCTGTTTTTATGGCCTTTTCGAACATATCATCATATTTGCGAAGATCATCTGCGGAGACAGGTGGATTCGTCCTTGCAACTACCCCTATCCCTCTGACAAAGATATATGGATATACTTCTTCTCCATGTCTTGTTGCACGCATCTTCACAATCTCCAGAGACCTGTTAAAGGCTCCTCCGATAGGACGATAGCTCAGATGTACGGCACCATCGGAGAGATAAATAGGGATCAGCACATCCTCCCCTATCGTTTCTCCTGGTGCCGCATGTTCTTCTGTAGTTATGAGGACCGGACCAAGTTGTTTAAGGGTATAGAACAGTTTGGTGATGATCTCTCGTTGCTCCTGCTTGTCCTTAACTGACCAGATAAGGGGAGTAAGGGGATCAATAACAACCCGTGTTTTTACATCATATTCCTTATTTGCTTCGACCAATGCGGGCAACTGCTCCTCCACAAGTTCTACAAAATCCTTACCTTTTGTGTGGAAAAAGAACAGTTCCTTGTTATAGTATTTTTTCATGTTGAATCCGAGCATTTCTGCCTCACGCATTATCTGCTCAGGGGGTTCCTCCATACTTACATACAATGCATTTTCTCCCTGTTCAAGTCCATAGGTAAGGTATTGCATTGCAAATGTGGATTTACCAGTACCACTTGAACCAACCACCAGGAATGTTGTATTATCCCGTAATCCACCTTCGATGATGCGATCGAGACCCGCAATTCCAGTAGGAATTCGATCTTCACTGGTCATGATAATTCCTCCAATGACCCCTCTTCGCTCATATCCACAATATCACCTTCTTCAACAGCAAGTACGAGAGACTCACCTTCATCAAAAGGAAAACCTCTTTCAATATAAATAGACTCGATCGCATTGCCAGGTACAAACATGAGATCACTGATATTGAGCCAACCTTCAGCATGTTTTTGCAGTACGTCTCGCAGTACAATGTTTATGGTATTACTATCGATTACCTCACATCTGCCACGATAATGAAATTTACTGGTCACAACACGTACGTTCTCGCCCGAAAATTCGGACAATACATCATTGAAATCATTTGATACCGTAGTCACTTGAACCATCGTCCATTATTTTTTCTTCATTTTTGCCATCAGTTCAGCAAAGCTTTCAGACTTACCAGCTTCTTCTTTTACCTTGGAAGATACTGTTTTGTCCTTCTTTTGACTATCATCTTTCGAAGAAGTTGTATTTGGCTGTGATGCTGATTGCCCTTTCGTTGTAAGTTCACCAAATGCAGCCCCAAAAGCACCTGCTTTCTTCGCAGTTGCAGCCATTTCCTCGGCCAGTTTCCAGGGTGGATCGAATATCTTTTCCTTTATCGGTAGATTGGCAGCATATTGCATATATGTCTTTCCGATATCAGATAGCTTGCCGTTCTCCAGCAACTTATAGATCGTGAGGACCTTGACACGTTCCCGAAGTTCAGTGTCATCTATGTTGGGCGGACGGCGGCCAGAAAGTATAAGTCTGTCATTTTCATCAAGGATGATCTGATAAGCAGATATTGGTTGCAGGTCCACTTTGAACTTGCACATACCATCCCCATCTTTGACACACTCGATCTCTTCCACAATACAATCAAGCTCAAGAGCCTCGGTGAAGAACCTATGTAGAGCATCGGTGGTTGCAACACAGACCTTCTGATTGTTAAGAGCAGGATACATATTGCAGACAGGACAATTAGGTACTGCATATATATAATGCATAGGAGCATATGATACCATTTGCATGTTGCCAAGTCCAATATCCATGAACAACTTCATGTGGAACTTGTATAGCGAAGAAGACCGTATTGCTTCAATGGAATAAGCTTTGAGCATTTTCCGGGTCTCATTCCACGGCACTTTCGATTGAGGGATTTTTTCACTAATATTTTCCTGGATCTCAAGCATCTTCCCAAATGCACCCATCGATTGTGCAAAACTTCCACCACCCATCGGAGGGGGACCGCCTGATGAATTATCCATGAACGGTGGGGGACCTGGCGGCATATCACTCATACTTACATCCTCCTTCCAGATATCTATAGACCATAGTATCCATCAAATAATCTCCTTGATCTTTTGAAGTCCCTGAGTAGTCAACGAACCTATCCGATCACAGTACTCAAGATCTATTAGGTTCTTGAAACTGTTGTTCAATGCCTCAGTGTCTACTCCCATCAAGAACCCAAGTTTGCTCATGTCCGTAACTCCAGTATATAACATGTACAACAATTTTTTATCAATATCAGAGAATGAACTGGTTTTCGGTTTGATGCCACACATCGGCTGAAGATATGTCTTGAGAGTATTTATCAGAGACTCCTTACCTGCCAATAGGGCTATAGATGAAACCTTTTTTTGTTGATCGACTGATGATGGTTGCATGTAATCAATGATCAACACATGGGTTGTGCCGACCGACAACTGTGCTTTCTTTCGTATCGAATTATCCACCTGTCGCCCTATCATGGTAACTGCACCTAATGGAATGGTAGACCATCCACCATTCAATGAGAACCAGAGATTCATATTTGTAAGGTACAGAACCCCTTTCTCCCAGTCATCGGAATAGAGGGAATTACCCATCATTACAGCCTTGATTATATAAGAAAGATCTACTTTCGCAATACCCTGTTCTTGTGCCATGAATCACACCTATATCCAATAACTCCATACAGTCATTATTATTATGATAATTAGTAATGGAATTGAACGTTTAAATACCTTATGATGAAGCATATAAGCAACATACAAATACTTACTTACGGTTCATTTCTTACTTGCCGATATGATTTCTACAGGAAATACATCTGAATGACCATGATCCTGAATCTACCCATCCCTGAAGATCATCACTCGCGCTTCTTTCGAGCATCTTCATCTCCCATTGCCCAATATACATCCTCTGATACCAACGAAGAGAACATGCGCACCAAATAATAGAAGAAATATTCATCGATCATGATGATCAGCAATACTATAAGTCCCATTGAGACTGAATATCCTGTTATCCTTGAACTCATGAAGAGGACCAGCGTAAGTCCCATTGAAAGTATTACATGTATGATCAGGAACAACGACCATGAACTCTTCTGTTTGTCAAAGATGAGTTCACGTGTAATATTTGTTGACATGATCGGAGTGAAGGCCAGAAATACCATAAAAAGGATACTCAAAGTATAACTTATAATAGAATAAGGATTTTCCGAATCAAGTGAAATAAAGCTCAGGATAAGCCCTGTATATAGAATCAGTATATTTGCACCATAGACTATTAAGTAGTCAAAATTATCAAATATAAATTCCCAGCTACCCTTCGAAGACACGTCTTCTACAAAATCTTTCCATCCAGCCTTTGTGAACTTTGACAACTGGAGGAAGAGTAACAGAACAATGAGCTCTGCAATGATCGTTAGAGATGATAGTAGATTATCCATTTGAACTTCCCACTGAAATTCTACGTGTTATTAAACTTAACCGCATTTTATTTAAATCTATTCTGAGGAAGGAAATAACGTTCTATTCCACATCCCGAACAAACGATAGAAACACCAGACCGTTTGCCTGTGACAAAATATTTCTTTGCACCAAAGGCACCACATTTACAAGAAGACATCATCTTATGTTCCGATATCAATTCACCAGGAAGTTCCTTTTTTCCATCTGCCAAACGGACGACATCTGAAACATCCAAATCTTTTGCCAACCGCTTCTTTTGGAACCCCTCTCGAACAGAGACAAACTCTCCGGGAAAGAGCTTTGTCCTGAGATCCTCAATATTATCGAACATGTAATCAACACCACCAAGTGTAGGAGCCATCTTATCAGACTCCAGCAATAGCATATAACCAGGATTATTGCTAAGATTGACAGGCAAACTTTTACTAGGAACTTTGAAGTTCATGTTGGTGAAAAACTTTTTTGCTGATTCGTTGACCGGTTTTGTGATCAAGTGGCCTACTGTGGCTGTAGAAAGCAGCTGGAAGAGAGTGTTACCTATATGCTTTCTTGTTACTTGAGGAGATACTTCTACCGCACGCAGAACATACACAGGCCTTCCGTCGGCGTCCAATTCACTCCACTTCTCCGCCATGACCCATCCGACGAGTATCCCTTTATATACACCTATTAAGAACAGGACATTCTTCCTCTTTAACCAACTCTTAAAATTGCCTACATAGTCTGTCATTCCGAGATATTTTTTAAAATATGTGAATTTACCTATCTTTAATCTGTCAAGCTCATAGGGATGATCCAAGGAATAATATGTCATTCCGTTCTGTGATATCGCAAGTTTTATCATAATATTCCCTATATGTCTAAATTGACGATCTATGCATCAATATCCCAATATAGACCCAATACACTTTTCAGCCGTCCCAGATTATCATTGAATGCACTTCTGGCAGATGTGTGTCTTGATACGAGCAGAGTTATCTGATCAACATCATCCTCAATATATTTCTTCCCCACCAGTGCTGACAGAAGGACTTCGACCAATAGTCCCATGTCATCATGATATCCACCTTCAAGAAGTAGACAAAGATTCCACTTTTCCGCAAGGGAAGATATTATATTAAAGTATCCATCTGTGGTCAGATCCAATTGTGTGAGAGATTCCTTATAATAGGAATCAAAACCACATTCTACAATCACAATATCGGGTTCGAAGCGATCAAGCATTTTCAGTACGATCTGATCGAATACGATAGCATATTCCTGATTCCCGCTCTCCTCGGGCATTTCCATATTGATGCAATACCCAAATGCAGGACGTGCGCCGGTCTGGTTGACATATCCCGTATGAGGATACAGGGTATGTGGATCTTGATGAACCGATAGACACAAGACGGTAGGATCGGAATAGAATATATTATGAGTTCCATTCGAAGCATGAGCATCAATATTGACGATCGCAACTTTTTTAAGACCCCTTACACGCTGTAAATAGCGAGCAAGCACTGCAGCATGATTGAACAGACAAAAGCCACCATAAGAATCAACCCCTGAATGATGACCAGGCGGACGTATCATTGCAAATGAATGATCAAATTCATTATTCACTACCACATTTCCTGCTTCGATCGCACAACCGGCAGCCTGTAATAAGACCTGGTAAGAATCCTTGGTGACATAAGTATCATTACCTAAGAACCCGCCTCCTTCGTCGGCATAATGTTTGATGGAGTCAATATATTCAGCAGTATGGACCCGAAGAATATCTTCCCGGGAAGCAGGCATTGCTGGAAAAAGATCATATTGATCATTATCAAAAATCTTATGTTCCCTTAAATATTGTAAAATATGAAATAACCGATCTGGATTTTCCGGACTATGATACCCTTTTAGTCTGTAATCGTGAAGAATGTGATTTTTATTGTATGTAAGACCGACTCGTATCATATGTACTCCTTACGTTATTGAGAACAACTTTTTTAATTCCGATACCTTCGCTTCCGTCTGCTGGAATATCTCCCTTTGTTTGCTACGTTCATAACTTGAAAGCATGTGTTTAACAGCAATTGGGTTTGGTTTATCCAATACTGCATTTATCACACTGTGTGAAAGCTGCCCAACATACGAGTGGTAACCGCCTTCAAGAAGTATTACGAGATTATTCGGCATCACTGACGCGACCTTTTTTGTTATCTGATAGAAACCCTCAGATGTCAGATTCATCTGAAGATCCTTCTCTTCAAAATAAACATCAAACCCACAACTACATATCACCAGATCGGGAGAATAACGTTTGATCAGAGGAACAACGATCTCGTCGAATACAAGACAGTACTCGTCATCACCAGAACTCGTAGGCATCTCCACATTTACAGTGTAACCTATTCCCGCACCATCCCCTCTTTGAGAGGCAAAACCGGATCGGGGATAAAAATGATGCGGGTCGCGTTGTACTGACACCAGCATTACTGAGGGATCGTTGTAAAAGATGTCCATAGTGCCATTTCCAGAATGGGCATCCCAATCAATGATCATGATCTTTTTGACATTCTTTTTCTGCTGCAGATACCTGGCTGCAATAGCTGCATTATTAAAAATACAGAACCCGCCATATTTCTTCTTGCTGGCATGATGACCAGGAGGTCGTATCAACGCGAACGACGATGAATACTGTCCACCCACTACAAGCTCAGCCGCTTTGATCGCACCCCCTGCGGCAAGGCGTGCAATATTATACGATTCCTGGGTAATATATGTACTGTCCCCCAGGAAACCGCCTCCTTTTGACGAATATGACCTGACGAAATCAATATATGACTGTTCATGCACCCGCAACAGATCTTCCTCAGTTGCCTCATCGAACTCGGTGACAAGCTCGCAATCATCTGACTCAAATATTTTGCCACGCCCTTCCAGATACCACATTGCCCGAACAAGACGATCCGGGCCTTCTTTGCTAACCAGACCAAGAGATTTGGAACTGTGCTCGACATGTTTCTCATTATAGAGTACTGCAATCTTTTTCTTTATTGTATCATTTTTCTCGGCAGACGTTTTTGGAGTTCCTTTTTTAGTATGCAGAGCATTATCGGATCGAGTAGAAGGAAGCACATCATCCTTTCTGGATCGACCAAAGGAAGGAACTTTACATGCAGTACTGGACAGTTCAGGTGTTACACTGATCTTTTTCCTGGCAGGTGTAACTATATCAGATGAAGACGCCGGATGATGAACATATTTGTGCGATCGATCGGAAGAGGAAGGAGAAAGTGTATTACTGGATGGTGCAGGTGTTGCACTGATCTTTTTCCTGGCAGGTGTGACTCTATCGGATGAAACTGGAGGACGGATGTTCTCGTCAACATCGGGACATACTTTTTCTATATCTACAGAGCTATATTCCAGATCTTCAAATTTTGCAGAAAAGCTATTATTTATATCTATACTGTACTTTTTTGTATTTACAGGGGGAATATCGTTATCATCTGAGGAGATCACCGATACCGTTCCAGGCTTATCGCTCTCACAGATCACCTCGTCCTGAGCCTTCATCCCCACAACTTTCGAAGGTTCTGCACTTATATCCCCTTCCATAACCTCCATAAAGACTGTTTCAGGATTAGATACATCGTGATCGAAATGTTCAGCGATCATCAAGTTTAGATTATCCTCGATAGTATCGGTTTTAATTTTCTTTTTCTTTGAGTCATCGTCCATTTTACTGATCACTGAAAATCCATCCCATCAATTCGGTCACAAAATAAACATGCAAATTACTGTGCCTGTAACCAGATCGGGTCAAGCACGCCCATGTAACGATTGCCCATGTATTCAAAAACCACTGTAGGTTCCTGGATAGCTACCCAACCCTGTGTTTTCGGAGTGACTGTCCATGTCTGTTTTACAGTTTGTCCCGGGGAAACAGTTCCAAATTTCAGATCGGTCTTCTTTGCTTTTATATCATCTGAGAACTTGGCAGTAACAGCAAAGTTCTCATATGACTGCTGTGAGAAGTTCTTGACCCACACATCAACACTTGATTTTTTGCCGGTAACATGCTGAGGAGATGGTACAAATTTCACAAACTGAGCAATAGCCTGCTTCTCCATAGGAGTAGCGTTTGAAAGATCAATACCTTTTTTCTTTCCTTTACCAGATCCTTTAGCATCGGTTTTGCCTCCTTCCTTCTCTTTTTTCTCTTTTTTGTGCAAATAAAGACCAAGAGATAAAAGTATGACCGCACCTATGAATATATATGCCGCATTGTCAACAAGTGGGTCGATCGGTGTTGCTGCGATTTCCACATCAATCAGACCCTCATCAGACAGCTCGATCGGTTCATTGAACGCTACTTTCGTTATGATCCAACCTACATCTGTTAACTGTATCCTGAAATACACCTGTATCTGAAACTCGCCCTTTTCGACCTCACCACCTTCAAAATCTGCAATCGTGCAATCTGCTGTGGCAACTGCTACATTCTCACTTACCTGTATATCTGTGATACGGATATCCTTGATCGAATTCTGCACGATATTTTTATTCTTGAAATTGAACATTACACTTGCCGGTGTAAGAAAATCCATACCCTGATACATAGCATAGGCACTACCATGCTCACCATCATTCACATGTGTTAAAAATTCAACGACGGTCTCATTCACCACTAATTCAGGATCACCCCCCCCAACACATCCACTTCCATATATAGATATCAGGATGACTAGAAAGACCAATAATGAAAATAACCTTTTCATGAAGATCACCATTTGAAAAACATATATATGTGAGTTACTACTTCAATCTTTCTTCTTACGGTAGACTATCAGCAAAACAAGGAATAACTCGATAATAATAAGAAGTGGTATGAAAAATGCTTTCTCGTAGAAACGATCTTTGTGCATGATCACGAAGGTTGCGTATTCGAACTTCGTTCGGTCATTGACAACAAACTCTCTGATTCCACTCCTGCCACTTACAACCACCCGCTCGTCCACAACATACATATCGACTTCATCCAGACCGGACATCGATACCGTTTCAAAATCTTGTGGCAGCTTTAATGACATTTTCCGGATAAGAGGATGACCAAGTACCCATATAGTATGATCACCTGCTGCAAATGGAGTGGATAGATCATAATCGATATATGTGGTCACATTTAGAGGTTCTTCACTGATTGATCCATTGGCACCTTCAAACTCCACATCTATCGAATTTATGACGATTTCCATATCACCTTCATCGATGAGAATATATCCGCCAAATTGGATACTATGATCGTTAATATAGGCTTCCTTAAACCTTGTTATCTCGGAATTATTTACATCCTGACTGTTGTCGATATCAAGAGTTTGCCTGAAATCCATTGAATCGATACCACTATAAGTCTCAACTATTACAAAATGAATAGCATTATCGGTGATATCCAGATCGTTAGAAAATGAAACATTTGCTGATGCACATGTAATCATGAACAGAACTACAATTAACGATGCCAAAGGGATCACTATTTTAGAATACATCTTTATCAACTCAAAAAAATAAAAATAAGGTCGATCGTCACTTTATGGGTATAATTGTATAGTCGTCTTGGTACCATATGTCGACGGCGTCATAAAGTCCGCCTGCGTGATCACGCCTGTTTCCGGGGTCAATATCAGACTGACAGACGTACGGGTCTCAACGTCGAGGCTCGTATCAGTTGGACTGATCACGCTGGAAGAACCAACAGTATCATAACCTGTGGCAGTTCCGGATAAGGTTGATATATACACCGTTATGAGATCACCAGTGTTCAGTACCGGGGTAGATTGTGAAAATGAACCATCCTCATCACGGACCTTATCAACAGTATAGAAATAGATACTGTTGTCACCCGGACTCGACTGCGTATCATTCAACAGGTGGATCAGATTCGTTGAAGCTGACGCTGTACCTGAGAAGTTCGCCATATTATTGCTATAGCTCTTTTCATTATCGGCATATACCAGATCATTTGTATTCGTACCATCTGTGATCGTGATTACCACCTGATTCATGTCCACGTTACCGCTACCCACATTGAGCCCCACCCTCAATCTGAGAAGGTCGAGGGTATTTGACTGATTCGTAGAATCTGAACTTTCAGTTGCACGGATACCGTCAATACTCTTAATGATCAGGTTGGATGATACCTCCTGGGTTGCCTGTTGGCCGGTGGACTGTGCTTTTTGCTGAAGCACACCGGATGTCTGGATCAGTACGGCAGCTGCCACAGCTGCGATCAACACCATCGCAATGAATATGATGAGAGTTCCGATCCCAACCTGAGCGTGGGTATCCTTTTTCATTGAGAGTGTCCTATTCGATTTCATTTGTGTTCCACTCCTTTAAAAAAAAATGCACAGGGAAATGTCCCTGTACAAAAATAGGCCCATTATGGATATAGCGATACTGTTTCTTTCACACCATAGGTGGATGGGGTCACAAAGTCTGCTGTTGTGGTAGCACCCGCCTCAGGGGTCAAGAGTATTTGTACCTGGGTTCGTGGAACAAGTTCAAGTCCGGAATCTGCCAGATTAGCAGTAGTAGAAGAACTTGAGTTAAACGTATCTGTCAGGGTGTGCAGACTATCATAGCCTATTGCATCACTATTGGTAGTACCAATGTACATCGTGACTAGGTCACCAGTGTTCATCACCGGTTCAGATTGTGAGAAGGATTCATCCTCATCACGGATCTTCTCAAGTGTGAAGAATTTCTTGACATTGTCACCAGCCCCGGTGGTTGTGCCGTTTAACAGCTCCTTCATGTTCACCGATGCAGAAGATGTACTAAACAGATGCATAGAAGAACCATAGGATTTGTCATTGTTAGCATACACCAGATCATTGGTCGTAGAACCATCCGTGATGGTGACCACGATCTGGTTCATATCCACATCCGAACTACCAACATTCAGTCCGATCTTCAGTTTAAGGAGATCAACGGTACTGGAAATATTATTGGAATCATTCATCGCCCTGAGACCTTCAACACTTTTTACCTGTATGTTGGATGATATTTCCTGGGTCGTCTGTTTGCCTGTAGTTTGTGCTTTCTGTTGAAGCACACCAGATGTCTGGATCAGTACAGCAGCTGCTACAGCAGCAACCAGTACCATCGCAATGAAGATGATGAGGGTACCGATACCTACCTGTGCACTGGTATCCTTTCTCATAAAGAGATGTTTGTTCGCTT
>JAIOTO010000084.1 GCA_021106765.1 Methanosarcinaceae archaeon | reverse complement strand
GCTCCCTCGAAACCGCTGCACGTATCAAGGAATTGTCCGAAGGTATCGGCATCAAGCATCTGGCGGCAGTGATCAGCAAAGGTACATCCGCCGATATGCGACCGTATCTGGAGGAACTCGGGATCAGGGTCCTTGGTGAGATCCCATATTCGCAGGAGTTCGTGCGTGCCGATCTTGAAGGGATCGCTCCCATCGATCTGGGTGGTAATGGTATTCAGGCCATCGAGATCGTCAAGGAGAACATGCTCACGATGATACAGGGTTTTGAGGAGTGAACGGGACCAGTCGAAGATCAAATAAAATACAGTATCACGGGTAGCAGTATTACTCCCATGGCATGCGTTCGTCTGATCTTCATGAAAGGTGCGAACATGCCTATGGGGGTGGCAATGAGAAAGACCAGCAACCCGAAGACGCCGGTGAATGCAAGGACCATCAGGGTAAGACCCGCGATCACGCCGATACAAATACTGGAATAGTTCATTTTTGACAGTAGATGGTGAATATTGTTCCCGATGGCCACGGTTGAGAAATAGGAAAGTAGGGACGCGGTCAGTATCACGATCAAAAGGAGGATGATCATTGAATTTTCGAATGATGCTGCGTCCACGAGCTTGTCCACAGCCACCATGGCTCCACTGCGAGTTTTGCTAATAGTTACCAGGGCGAAAAGACCAAAAATTGCATTTGACGTGTTTACACCTGAT
This sequence comes from Methanosarcinaceae archaeon, assembly GCA_021106765.1. Classification (GTDB taxonomy): domain Archaea; phylum Halobacteriota; class Methanosarcinia; order Methanosarcinales; family Methanosarcinaceae; genus JAIOTO01. Next base: position 11,711 of record JAIOTO010000084.1, on the reverse strand, counting down.
ACCGATACAATGAACTCCTTGGAACTGTTCATTTGTTCCTCATCGTCGTCGTCACCATATCCTCTGTCATTATGCAGGCCATCCGTCGTATCGAAGTTATTTCTGATGAACAGCCTTGCAAGGACGGTGGCGATTGAGGACGAGATCCCTGGCAACCATGCCACTACAGAACCGGCGGCGCTACCTGTAATGATCCCCCTTACGATCCGCCGGGATGATAGTTCCATTCTCGAGATGTTATGGTCCGGGATGTGGGAACCTGAGAACAGACTGATCACCAGCTGGGAGGCTCCGAACAGGCCGCTTAGAAGTGGGAGGAGAATGGATGCAGACCCAAAATCGATGAACGGTTCCATGAGATGCTCTGTTCTGAATGCGAATACTCCAAGCAGACCACTAATGATGAACAGGATAAAGGCATAGAACTTGTAACGATAGCGAACCAGGGACCCCTGGCCAATGACATGTTCGCCTGTTTCAGTGGCGATCATAATTATTGATATTGCCAGGAGGATCCAGCCCATATACTCCTGTATTATGGGGTAGGCAAGGCTGAATACGGTAACAAGGGGTATGGCGAGAATAAGGGAGAACGCGACCGAACCCGCGCTGCCTATGGCAGATAAACGGATAGCTTCTGCCCCATATCCGTCGAGTAGGAGACGATGGCCCGGGAGAACTGCCAGCGCCATATCATCGTTAGGGGCACCTAGGAAAACGGCTGGAATTACATCGTGGAAAGTGTGAGTTATGGAATTTGACAGGATCACCACCACAGCGTAAAGGGGTGAGATCCCATATTCCCCTAGGATAGGAGAGAGTGCGACCAGCATTAGGGCAAAGTTATTGGTATGGATGCCTGGTATCAATCCGGAAAATATGCCGAGAAGGTAGCCCGCCAGAATGGAAAGTATGAGCATTGGGATTGAGAGATCATCGATCATGGGTTTTCCTGTCTGGTCCAGTGATTGGATGTGTTGGGGGGATAGTAAGCAGTTTCAAATACCATAATAAGTCTAACACCATTCACCTATATTTTCATGGATGATAGAATTATTTTGATATATATCTTGTGGAATTTTTATATTGTGGATGTGTTTGAAGGGACACTTGTCCGTACACGTTGCGATAAGTCATATATAGGAAGTTGTCTTTTGATTTATCAGGGAAGACTATCCATGAGCATAAAATGCATGAAATGCAATAGGGATGCCATTATTTATCAGAAATATTCGGGAATGCATCTGTGCAGGAAACATTTCATTGAAGATGTTGAGCGAAAGGTAAAGCTCACGATACGTCAAAATTTCAGGATCGGAAAGAATGAGACCCTAGTGGTTGCTTTGAGTGGAGGCAAGGATAGTTCGGTTGTACTGCATATCCTTCATAAGATCTTTCACCAGAGGCGTGATCTTGAGATCATTGCGATCAGTATCGATGAGGGGATATGCGGTTATCGCGAGCACAATATCGAACATGCAAAAGCACTGGCTCAGGAACTGGGCGTTCGGCATATCATCCGTTCCTTCAGGGACGAGTATGGTACGACAATGGATGAACTGGCGGCCAAGGATCGGGTATATGGGACCTGTAGCTATTGTGGTGTCCTTCGTAAGTCACTCTTAAACAAGATCGCAATGGAACTAGATGGTACAAAACTCGTCACCGGACACAATCTGGACGATGAGGCACAGACCATACTTATGAACCATCTGGGCGGTGATGTGGAACGTATGATACGTCTTGCACCACCACGGGCACTGGAAGGACTGGTATTACGGGCCAAACCCCTTCGGAATATTCCTGAAAAGGAAGTTGCACTCTATGCGCTGTTAAATAATATGCTGGTCGAATTTGAAAGATGTCCGTACTCACATGAAGCACTTCGGGGAGAGGTGCGCAAGATGCTAAACAAATTTGAAGTCGGGCATCCTGGAACAAAATACTCCCTTATACGTGGTTTTGATAAGATGGTCGGTGTACTTGCAAAAGATTATCCTCAGGTAACTCTTTCAAAGTGTCGCGTGTGTGGAGAAGCATGTACGGGAGATCTCTGCCAGGCATGCAATTTGCTCGGCAGGGGCTGAGACGTTTCAGGGATAGTTCAGTAGATCATCGATATTGTAGAATTCTTTGCCTGTCCGGTCCATGTACAGACGAGTCCACCAGACAGCTGTCAGGGGCTGGATCACTGCAAAGGAGATGGTCAGGTCTGCAAATGTCCAGAATGTTTCGAAGAACGCGATCGAACTCAACATCTCTCCGACCACGCTGGTGATCATAGAAATTGCTATCAGTACCATCCACATCGAAATAACATCTCGTTTGTTGTCCATCATGCAACGAAGACCATTCTCTATTGCACTGATAGGGTCAAGTCGTTTGATCACAAGAGAATATTCCACGAATGAAAATGTAATACTTATGACGATAGCATATAGGATCCACATCATAAGACCAAATGCCAGCAAGACGCTATTCGTGATCGATTCTCCGGGATATGATATAATGGTCTGGATATCTCCCACCGCAAGGATGCCCGGTACGATGAATATGATGCCGGAAAGGATGATCAGAGATATTAGGATCTTTACCAGCAGAAGATTGATCACATTCTCCCTGGCCGGTCGGAACATGTCACTCAATACTGTTGTTCCCGTCTTGGAAGCTATCCTGGCCATGCCGATACCTCCTGCTGTAAAATAGGCCTGGATAAATGTGATAAGGAGCATGATCAACAGGAAAAATATGACAATTATCCATATGTGCTCAAAGAACGATGACGATAACATTCCCATCATTTGCTCAGGAGATACACTTGCAGGATCGATGCTCATGCCGGATACCGAGGATGCGGCAAGGATGGCGATCAGCATGAACATGGACATTATAATTAAAAATCCATTCAAGATAGCGTTCAGAATAAAAGGGATACAGATGCTAAGATTGCGTGTCCAGGTACTAAATCCCCTGTTCAATATCGTGGGTATGTTCTCAGGTATCAGTAAGATCTCTCCTGGTAAAATGTCGTAAAATTATTTTCCATGAATTATTATTCAATATAATACTGCTGTGTATGACTATGAAATACTGATGTTCCACTATTTTATATTGACCCCCCAATACATCGCACATTGATCTGATGGGGACGAATTTCAATGTATAATGATATAAATAGCATGTGAACAGAGTTTGCTAACATGAATGATGAAGCCGGAAGGGAGATCCTTGTGATAGCACATTGTCTGATGAATGTCATTTCACGTCTGCAAGGCATCCGTGGTCCACCGATGCTGGACCTGAAAGGCAAGAATGTCATCCAGCTTCCATGCCCCGAGACGATCTATCTTGGCCTCGACCGACGGGAGATCACCCGTGATCAACTTGAACACCCACATTACCGTAGATTCTGCCGTGAGCTGTTCGAACCATTCGCTGATATGATCGAACAATTCTATGACAAAGGTCTCAAGATAAGGATACTGGGAGTTCCAAAGAGCCCGTCCTGTGCTGCGGATGTCACAACCATTGGAGGCAAGGGTGGAAAGGTAACTGATTTCAAACATGAGCACATCCCCGGAAAGGGAGTGTTCTTTGAGGAAATTGAGGCTGAGCTGATGAGGCGAAATGTGTTGTACAGTATGGAAGATTCATAAAATTAATGTAAATTGTATCATACTGATATTCTTACAATTATTAGATCAAAAACAGCTTTTATGATAAAAAATAGGTATGTCCCATATCACGCATGGTCATGCACCCAGAAGTCGCCATCGATCGTGATCTCTTTCTTCCATATGGGTACTTCCGTCTTAACCCGTTCGAGCGTATCGCTTAATGCCTGGAACAGTTCTGTGCGATGAGCCGCAGCCACTACTATATACACAATATCCTCACCAGGTCCGATCTTTCCGATCTTATGGTGGATCCGAACATCGATGATGCCTTCCCTCTGCATCATATCTGTGCGGATCTGTTCGATCCTGTCCCTGGCAACCTGTTCATACGTCTCGAACTCCAGTCTGCTGGTCCGTATCTCTGTGGTTTGCTCACGGACGATCCCGGTGAATGTCCCGATGCCACCGACCTTCTTGAGATCAGGATTGGCCTTTACCTGGTTTACCAGAAGAGAAAGCGTGATATGATCCGTTTGCTCATTGACAATACTCACGATCTCATCCATATCCCAATCTGAGCGTGGGGGGAGCTGTCGCACTATGTTTGAAATGTCCTCAGGATCATCCATCTCACCCAGAATGATCTTTGCAAGAGCACTGTCCCTGCCACCTTCCACAATGGCAAAGTCCATACCTGCGTCTGCAAGGGATTCCAGAGCTGTTTCCAGACGATTGTTACGGCCAATGGTCACTAACTCACTTTCGGTGACAGCAGTAACCATATCTGCACCGGCATCGAAATGTTTTCCGGTGTCGGTGTTGGGAGGATTGAAACGATGATCAAGCATGAGCTTTACGGTTCCGACACGACCAAGTTTGGACATTCTATCCACCAAATGAGATATGAAGGTGGTCTTTCCCGTGTTTTTTTGACCAATTACTGATATTACTTTCATGAGCAAGTTTATTATGTGTCTATCTATAAGTACGCTTGCGAGCAGGAATATTTGGGTAATATCAGTATTCTTGATCCAGGACTATATACATTCGATAATTACAGCATATGTAGTATAATATACAACATTATAAGTTAAAACTGCTCTCCACCGAATATTTTATAATCCATATAGCGTATTAGGCATCAAATGAACGATCATAAGATAACGATACAAGACATGCCTATGGAAGAACGACCACAAGAGAGATTGATCAAGAATGGGGGCCACAGTCTATCAAATGGCGAACTGCTGGCGGTCATCCTGCGGACAGGTACTCAAAAAGAGAATATTATCAATATCTGTAGCCGTATATTTTCTGAATACAGTCTCAAACAATTGAGTCAGGCAAATATTGCAAAACTCACTGAGATACATGGGATCGGAGATGCAAAAGCAGCCCAGATGAGTGCTGTGTTCGAACTTGCCCGCCGTCTGGAATCTTTCGTGGAAGAGCCTAAACGAAAGATCCGCTCCCCGGGCGATGTTTATTCGATGTTGTATCCTAAGTTACGGGAACTGAAGAAGGAACGATTGACCACCCTTCATCTCAACACCAAGAACGAAGTGTTGCGAGAGGAAGTTGTTTCTATAGGAAGCCTCAATGCAAATATCGTGCACCCTCGTGAAGTATTCAGGTCAGCATTGATGGAAGCCTCAGCATCTGTGATACTGACTCACAATCATCCATCAGGTGATCCATCCCCCAGCAGGGAAGACATTGCCGTTACAAAAAAACTGGTCGAAGGAGGCAAGATCCTCGGTATCGAAGTACTGGATCATGTTATCATAGGTGACGGGCGCTATGTAAGCCTGAAGGATGAGGGGTACCTGGATTAAGCTTCAGAGACCAGGCAATATTTTTGCCAACTGTGGATCGGCCAACAAAACACTTTAAAGGATTGCCTGTAAATAAGATGTTACATGAAACAGATCGAACTGTCAGACCCCTGCACGATTCCCTACAAGGGGATCTATGCAGTATGCGATGCAGCAAATGAGAATGTGGAGATCATAGAAGACAGCAACTGCTACAGTGGCTCGGCATGGTCCAGACACCATTATTCCTATTCCCCCCTTATCATGCAGACAAGGGCCCTCGGGAACATGACCCGTTACCTGGTACGCGTCGGGCAATGCGAACTTAAACTCAAACCATCAATATCCGCTGCTGGTATTGAGGCAGTGACCGTGGACGGCGATGAGGTGGCGATCACCTATACTGGTCTCGGTGGAGGAGGTGTTGGTGCTACAAAATGTCGCGCTTTTGCAGATGGTGTGCTGCGCTACGATGTGACCGAGTCAGGGGGAGGGCGTGCGGCCAAGGGGACGATCGTGGTATCCAGACGTGAGCGCGTGTTGGTCGGTATCGATGATACTGATACAAAGGAAGAGGGTGCCACATGGTCGTTGACACATAACATTGCGAGGGAAGTCAGCTGCGAGGATTCGGTCTATCTTTCCCAGTCACTGGTACAGCTATTCCCGGTATCTGCAAGGACGCAGAACTGCGTGTCCACTGTCCTTGAGTTCGGCTGTGTCAATGATGCAGCTAAGCAGGAACTGCTCGAAAGTATCAAAACTGCATTACTCAGGTACAGCGTATCTGATGAAACCGGCATGGTCGTACTCTCTGATTTCGATGCGAATAATGTTCACGAGTATAGTATGCTCTGTCGCAGCAAGGAACTGACAAAGGACTTTGCCATACAGTATGCCGACGAGCACGGTGTTGAGATATGGCTTGATGGTAATGGTATCATCGGTGCACTGGCATCCCTTGCCTGGTTTGCACATCCCGATGAATCGGTCAAACCGGACGGTGAGATACCATGAGTTCCAGCAACACTAAATCTGTTACAGGACTTGAAGCTCTGTATCTGGCATCTGTTGACAGCAAGGTAGAACTGGTCACCGCTGTTGCCGGATTCCCAGTAACATCTCTCATGGATCATTTTATAGCCAACACAAATGATGGTCCAGACTCATTATGGATGACCAATGAGAAGGTTGCGCTGGAGACGGCTCTGGGTGCCTCGGTCGCAGGTCGGCGGGCGCTGGTCATTACCAAACATGTGGGTATGAATGTGCTTTGTGACCCTCTGGTAAATGCCACCACCCACACGATCGGTGCTGGTGTTGTGATAATAGCTGGCGATGACCCGGGGGCCACTGCATCCCAGAACGAGCAGGATTCGCGTTGGTTTGGTGAACTGGCGGAGATTGCTGTTTTCGACCCAGCAACACCGGATGACGCCTACCGGGGGGTCACCCGGGCCTTTGAACTCTCGGAGATGACGTGTACACCCGTGATCGTCCGTATCACGCACCGACTGGAGGAATCCAGTGGACCTATTGACAGATGTACCGACGTTCTGCCCTCTGGTCATTCGCTGGATCGATCCATCTGGGATCTCTCCATGAAAGGGAAACACCAGCGTTTTCATTTAGAATCATATCCAGTACTGGTCGAGGAGAGCGAGATGTCACCCCTGAACAAGGTGAACATTGGTAATGGGAAGATAGGGATCATATCATCTGGTTATCCGTCCTCTCTTGTTGAAGATATCATAGGAAAAGATCCATCTATCTCACATCTCTCCCTGAACATGCCCTCGCCTATACCCATGGACCTGTTCAATGATTATGTTGGCCATCACGAACGCATCCTGGTGGTCGAGGAGACCGAACCTTTCATCGAATCACACATATATATCGACAGACGGGTACGTGGCAAACAGACCGGACATATGCCGTATGGACGTATTGATGCTGAACATATCAGGTATGCTATCGATAACATCCATGAGGGATCACTGGAGTACTATACAAGCATCGAGACCATTCATAACAGGGGCTCACACCCGGTGTGCGAGAATTGCCCATACCTGCCCCTTTATCGCATACTGCGCGATCTCGATGCGAGTCAGTGGGTGGCCGGGGATATTGGATGTTCGATACTCAGTGCACCTGCACCCCTGCATGCTGTGGATACCGGTTTTTCTCTGGGATCTGCCATCTCGGTTGCATGCGGATTCAAAGAAAAGGGCATCGCTGTGATCGGGGATTTCGGTCTGGCGCATTCCGGGATAGTCGGCCTGATCAATGCAGTGCATCATGATATGGATGTGCTGGTGATCGTGCTGCAGAATGATGTGGCGGCCATGACCGGAGGCCAGGACGTGCCTGATCTCAGAAAGGTCGTAGAGGCATTATGTGATGATGTTACAACTTATGATATGGACCGGATACCCGATCAGGATATGGGAAACACTGCCACAGACGACCTGAAGGATCTGATCAGGAATAAGCTGGAGCAGAGAGGACCAACGGTTATTATTGTGCGGGGAGAATGTCCCAAATACAGGAATTAAGCTTCAAAATTGCCGTTTTTGACATCGAACAGACAAATTTAATATCTATGTGCAGACCCTCAATATTTTGGAAATAAGAGGAATATGAAAATGGATCGGATAAAAGCCTCATGCATCCAGATGGACATCGCACACTGCGACAAACAGAAGAATATCGATATGGCTCTTTCACTTGCGCGAAAGGCTGTATCCGAAGGTGCAGAACTGATCGTCCTGCCTGAGCTGTTCTCGACGGGTTTCTGTTATGAGCAGATCGAACATATCTCAGAGGAACATCCGTATCCCACTATCGAGCAGCTCAACGAGTTCTCAAAAGAGTCTGATTGTATCCTTATCGGATCGATAATTGAAAAACAGCAATATAATAGTAACTCGATCGTCTACACAAATCTCGGTTTCTGTATTGAATCCGGGGAACTTGCCGGCACCTATCACAAGATCCATCCCTTTGGCAGGGAGAAGAAATATTTCGGCGTAGGCGATCATATTTCTACGATCGAACTGGAGGGATCCGGACTTATCATCGGATTGGAGATATGCTACGAGCTCCGATTCCCTGAAGTCGCGCGCAAACTGACACTTCAGGGAGCGGATCTGCTGGTGACCATTGCCGAGTTCCCCGACCCAAGGGAACAACACTGGCGAAATCTCTCCGTGGCTCGTGCCATCGAGAATCAGATCCCGCACATCGTCTGCAATCGTGTGGGTAATGATTCATATTCAACATTCCCGGGGGCCTCGATGATCATTGATTCATGGGGCAATATCCTGGAAGATGCGGGGAGTGAAGAAGGTGTCATCGTCCACGACATCGACCTGCAACAAAAAGATACGGTACGCTCAAAGATCCCTGTATTTGAGGATCGTCGTCCGGACATCTATTAGATCCCATTGAGTACTGGTTTGTCAAAACCTAAAATTCACATCCAGGCCAAGGATCGTTTCTGCACCCCCGGCAATATCCCTGGCGATCTGAGCACACCCGATCGCTGCGCTCCATTTACCCAACACGTTAGAATGCACATCAAGATATCTGTTGATCCTCTCGACAACTGCTGGCACTTCACCGGCAGAACCTGCCAGAAAGACCTTTCCTATGGTTCCGTGATCTTTCATCAGCACCTGCATCGAAGCGATCTCCATTGATGCAAAAAGAGCTATGGTATCCAGCGCAGCCATTGCCGGTGGCTCTTCTCTGGAAGCAGCATCCAGTAATTGGGCGGTGTCCACATAAGGAGTATGCTTCAGCACTCCCGCATGCATGAAAGCTTCGTTGGCGCTGTATCTACCGGCATCCACATCCCGGATCGCCTGCAGGTCCAGCGGACCATGGACGGTGCCGGGTGCAAATATGCAGGCATCAATTGCACCAATGACCTTGCCTCCTGTCACACCCAGGGTCACGGTGTTGGAACTGATGTCGGACACTACAAAATCCTCTACCCCTGTGCATCGTGCATTATAAGCGATCCCGATCTTCTCGGGACTGGTGGAATGTGAAAAAATGTTCAGTCGTGGATCAGTGTTGCTGCCAGAATGTATACCTGGTATCAGGACCGCGGGAATGTCTGAGTTCTTTACTGCATCGAACACGCGTGTTCCGGCACCGGTCTTTTTGCCAACTCCTTCAATGCTCCTCACTCCGCGGGAGGAGATGTGACGCATGTCCTCGATGGCAATGATCCCGTCTCCCATGGAATAGGTTATTGCGATCAGTCCTATTTCTGCCGGATCAATGCCAAAATGATCGGTCATCAAGGTAATGATCTCGTCCTCTGACATTGATGCAACAGCAGTCCTTGGTAGTTCGAACGTTAGTGTACGATCAGTAGTAATGGCTGCAAACCGCATCGCATTCGTACCATGATCAATTCCCACGAACATTCATACCACCTGCTATATTCAATCTTCAGATAGCATCTCGTTCAATTCGTCCATCACACGCTTTCCTTCAGCAACATCACCAACTGTTGTGATGATCCTTATTTCCTGGGACGATGTGCCGCGGGATAGTAACACCCGGAGATTACCCCGATCATCCGAACGAAGTACCTTGGCTGAAATACTGCCGCCTGCTGCACTCTTTCCTTTTGTAGTGATCACAGATGGGATGATCCTCTTGACACAGGGATGCTGGCTGACAAGGCTCAACAATCCTTTACCGTGGCGTCCCCCTATGATCGTGGTATGTGCTCCACCAAGTTTATCCTTAAAGGTAGATCTCTCGACAGGATCCGTTGACCGCATCGTATCTCCACCATCCATTTTCATGACCATACAGACCTATCGATATGTCACGCAAGGGCAGTGATGATCAATATCAGATATTCTGCACATCACACATCTGTAGAAGTTTTATACCGGTATCGGAAAGAGTATCCACCGCACCTCTGGTGTCATCGACACGAATTATGAGCAGGGCCTTCTCGGTCTTTGTTACAAAGGCATAGGCATAATCGATGTTGATATTTTTTTCACCAAGAACATCTGCGATCTTAGCCAGCTGACCGGGTACATCCTCCATTTCGATCCCGAGTACATCTGTTTCCGAGACGGTGAATCCTGCCTCATGAAGCACATGATGTGCTTTTCCAGGATCATCCACAACCATCCGTATAATCCCAAAATCACCAGCTTCCGCAATGGTGAAGGCACGGATATTTATGCCAGCATCCTTGAACTTCGAGGATATGTTCGCAAGCCTGCCGGGTTTGTTCTCTGCAAATAGTGAGATCTGCTTTATCAATTTATCTTCCATTGGATCACCTTAATGACTTTGATCTGAAACACTTATTCTGGAATGCTTAAAGCTTTCGATTGTCGATCACTTTTTTGGACTTGCCCATTGATCTTGGCAGTGACCCATGCTCTACCAGTTCGACCTGTACAGCAAGGTTCAGTACGCTTTTCAGGGCGGCACCTACTTTCTTCTCAAGTGCTATGATGTCGTTCACCTTGTCACTGAATGCTGCATCTGTCATCTCGATCTGTACTTTCATTGCATCCAGTTCGTTGATACGGTCCACGATTACCATGAAGTGCTCCCCTACCTCAGGGATCTTCATCAGGACCGATTCGATCTGACCAGGGAACACGTTGATACCACGTACGATCAACATGTCGTCAACACGGCCCAGGACACGCATTATTCTGGGATGTGTACGACCGCATTTGCAGGGATTCCTGTTTATCACGGTGTTGTCGCCGATCCTGTAGCGTATGAGCGGCAGGGCTTCTTTTGCAAGGGTAGTGATAACAAGTTCCCCACGCTCACCATCCGGGACCGGTTCACCGGTATCCGGATCAATGATCTCAACAAGGAACTGGTCTGCCCAGATATGGATGCCGTCCTGATATGTACATTCGGTGAACAAGGGTCCACTGAGTTCGGACGTTCCGAACACATCATAGGCCTTGATACCGGTGGAGTCCTCGATCCTTTTCCGCATTTCTTCTGACCAAGGTTCTGCTCCGAGGATACCTATACGGAGGTTTGTATCATCCTGGAAACTCATTCCTGCATCCCGCGCGGCTTCGATCATGAACAGTAGATAAGATGGAGTGCAGGCGATAGCTGAGGTCCCCAGATCCTGCATGAGCTCAAGCTGTCGGTCTGTATTCCCTGCACTGGTGGGCAGTACGGTGGAACCCACTTCCTCTGCACCATAATGCAATCCCAGACCACCTGTGAACAGACCGTATCCATAACTGACCTGCAAAACGTC
>JAIOTO010000062.1 GCA_021106765.1 Methanosarcinaceae archaeon | reverse complement strand
CTCAAATATACGCTGAGGGAGCTCATGGTGCTGATTCAAGGAAATAACCTCGATCAGGTTTGGAAGGATCGTTGTGCGGACCATTGTCTGGTCCTCGCTTATTGGATAAAGGACATCAGTTATATCATCGGTTCTCTCACGTCTCATCCAGTCAAGATGCACTCTCTGACTTGTAAGTGTGAAAGGCATTACCTCAGAATAGCCCAGGCCAACCATGATTTCCCGCATATCCGTTCTGGTCAATGATACAGGATGTGCCTTTCCAACAGTAGCATTTTTGGGGAATTTGGGAATTATATTATGATATCCATATCCGACGGCAATATCTTCAATGATATCATAGTCATGCAAAATGTCGGCACGGTAGGAAGGAACAAGAACCTCAATGCTCTTGCCACCATTAATGGGTTTTGCACCAAATCCCATACGTTCGAGTTGAATACACATCTCACTTGCCGGGATTGCGATCCCTATCAATGCCTTCACCTCATCTATGGGTAGTTCACATATGGAAGGAGATAGATCAGGTGTCACTTTTTCGGAACCATCCGGACTGATCACTTTAATGGACTCAACAACACCGCCTCTTTCGGCAAGTGCTGTAACCACAATATTGAGAGCTGTATCTACTCCGGAACTCAGACCCGTAACATCAATAAGAAGATCAGTGGTACTTTCTTCGACCCTTGTTAATGTACCGTTGATGATAGGTGGAAATGATAGTACGTTGTCATTGGAGTCAATGATCAATGGATATTTATCCATACCTTCAAGGATAGACGCAAACTTCATGCCTTTTGGATGCTGTTCAAGGATCTGGTCCATGGTCACTGGTTCTGTAAAATCCAGAGGGATGAACTTAAAATCCGGATCCACTGCAATGTATCGGAATGGAGGTTCAACGTTCGACAGATCGTGCACTCCGATGGATACCTTCTTGCGGTCCCGACCAAGTCCCCAATGGAGAGACTCTTGAAGATCCATCAGTGACTTAATAGATTTGGAGTCGAACCGGATACCTCTAACCACTGCACAAGCAATGATCGGGCGAATGTCTCCTATTTTATCATCCATTTCGATGGCTATCCCAGAAATTCCAACATCGTACTCCCTAAACCCGGTTTCGATGTTCATAAAACCTCTCATGGCACGTGCTACGCCCTCAACACTGTAAAGATCAGGACGATCAGGGAAGAACTCGATGTCAATGGATTCGTCCTCTATACGTTCTATGTCGGCTCCTATCATGGGCACAAGCTCGATGATATCGTCCTTATCAGCCTTCGTCAGTTGTTCAAGGTCAGTGTACTGCAAAGTTATTATGGGCATGAAGAGTATCTCCGGTAGTTACGATATTCGTTATCTGGTGATCATTGGATAGATAATGTGTAAGGTTGAATTTAACGTTTTTCATCATGGTCTATTGATATAAAAGATATATCCTATGAAATAAGACAAATATCTGATACTATTGCAATAGTAAGACAAACAATAAGTATAATAGCAATAGGCATATAATAATTATTAGTATAATCTAACCCTCAAACTGTTACCCATGTTGCAATTCTAACTATCCAATGGTGATAAAAATGTCTGAAGGATCAGAAATTAGCTCAGAAGATGATCAAAAAACCAAAAAGTTCAATGACCAGAATGATAAAACTGAACTATCACCAGCAAAAGGATCCTCAGAAAGATCAGATCTAGACAGACCTGATGATCCATCGGATGTGGAAGAGCCGATCAATATACTAAGGCCCCGGATATTTGAACCAAAATGTATAGGGAAACAAAATGAGGGATCTGAGACCGTTCAGTCAGACGATACACTGACCGAATCTGAAAGAAATGAGGCTATACTCTCTCCTTTAAAAGGTTCAAACGATTTCTTGTTTGACATGACTGAAAAAAAAGCTGCCGAAGATAAAATTGATCAGGAACTCGGTATACTTGTACCCGGATCAAGGCCATCTGGAGAAATATGCACAGAAGAACGAGCAACTGTTATAGGAATCGATCGGCCAACAATCGAATTTCAATCTGCAGTAGATGAAACTGATCCAGGTGTACAGCTCCCTGATACACAGGAGATCACTGATCATGATACATTACTCAGCTCAGGATCAAAATCAGAAGAAATAGAAAATATACAGAAGAAGGATATGCTGATAGATGATGTGTTAGAAAAGGAAACACTGGAAATAGGGGATATTGAGGAAAAAGATAAAAAATCTCCTTCCAGATTTGCTTTTGTTGAAAAGATCAAGGCACTTATCGAGAAAGAAAAGAAAGAGATAGATCCCTATGATCCACAGTTACATGGACCATTATCCACTTTCAATGGATCTCATGATTATGAGGAAATAAACCGCTACTGGCTCAATGAACCCTATGCGTTCGTTGTGATCCTCTATAATCCTGAAAACAACAATCATATTTATCATGTCGTTGAGCCCGAACTCACGGATTTTGAAAATGTGTTCATGGCGGAAATAAAGGACAGACTTCGAAATGTACTGCTGGTCAAGGATATAGAGGAAGATGATGACAAAGAGAAAGTCCTTGATTTAGATATTCGTATCATCGTCAAAGACTATGCTATTGAAGTGACGCCTTTAATGCTTGAAAAGATCTTGTATTACATAAAACGTGATTTTGCACGATTCACAAAGATCGATCCTCTCATGCATGATGATTCGATCGAGGATATTTCAGGCAATGGCCACGACAGTCCCATTTTTCTTTACCACAAGACCTACCAGAACATTGCTACAAATATAAGTTTTGATGAAGAAAAACTGGACTCGTTCATAATACAGCTTGCACAGAAAAGTGGCAAACATATATCAGTTGCTGAACCAATGGTCGATGCCACAATGCCGGATGGATCCAGGATACAGATGACTCTGGGTACCAGTGTCACTACCCATGGAAGTACATTCACCATCCGTAAGTTCAGTGATGTACCAATAACCCCTGTGGATCTTATAAAGTGGGGTACCTTCTCATCTGAATCAATGGCATACTTATGGTTATGTATCGAGAACAACAAAAGTCTTATCTATGCAGGAGGAACTGCATCAGGTAAAACATCATCATTAAATGCAGTATCGCTGTTCATCCCAGAAATGGCAAAGATCATCAGCCTTGAGGACACGCGGGAACTGAAATTACCACATCAGAACTGGATACCAGGCGTTACCAGAGATACTTTCACCGCCGATGAACGCGGCGCAGTTGATATGTATGATCTGCTAAAAGCAGCACTCAGGCAACGTCCGGAATATCTTCTGGTGGGGGAGGTCCGAGGTAAGGAAGCGTTGACATTGTTTCAGGCAATGTCAACAGGACACACCACTTTTTCCACCATGCATGCTGATTCAGTATCCTCAGCAATACACCGACTGGAGAACCCCCCCATAAGCGTCCCACGTAACATGCTTCAGGCACTGGACATAATGTGTATTCAGGCACAAACATATTCACACGGAAAACGTGTTCGGCGTAACCTTAAGCTTGTAGAGATCATCGATATTGATCCAAATACACGTAACATACGAACGAACGATATCTTTGACTGGGACTCAAACACTGATTCCTTCCATCGCATAGGAGAATCAAAAGCACTCATGGACATACGTATGCGCAGAGGATGGGGACCACAGGAAATCAACAGAGAACTGAAATATCGACAGCATGTACTGGATTATATGATCAACAATAATATCAATGATTTCAAAGAAATATCATCGATCATCAATGCCTATCAGGCAACCCCTGAAAAACTCCTGAAAAAACTTAATATGATAGAGTGAACTTCCTGACATGATATAATGACGAAAACCACTAAGCTTGGAATGGACCCTGCAGACGTGGGGGCATCCTCTGGTACTAAAGACGGAGGAGGTATCACTTCACAAGGAGTGCAACATCCGGATGTGGTCAGAGAAAAGACAACAAACGATATTGGATCTACAATAACAGAAGAAAATAAGAGTTCGGAAGATTTTATCGACACAAACGGTCGGAAGAATACAAAATTGAATGAAAAACTCACCTATATCTGGAATAAGGTAAGAACGCAAGGGAAATATTCCAGTTCCACCACAGAAAATTCGATCCAGAAACATTCAGGTACCCTGCTAAATATTTTCAAAAAAATTCCATTTATGTTGTTGGGGGACCGAATAAAACTACGAGGAGAACGATATTCGTCGCTTAAACTTCAATTAAAACAGGCACGTATCCCAATATCCTATGAAATGTATATCTCAAATACAATATTCTACTCTATTTTTTGCGGCTTGCTGGGTGGAATACTGGGACTGTTCGCAGCTTATTTTATTGTAAACTTGATAGGCTTACCTGAAAATATCACGAACCTTCAAATCAGCCCCTCTATGATATGGATACTTGATTTCAAAGAAATATTCATCGCGATCCTTATTGTGGTGTTCCTAACAGTGTTCCTTGGAAGTATCACCTATGCACTTTTCATGTTGTACCCGGCTTTTCGAGCAGGAGAACGAAAGAGCAAAATCGATATGCAACTACCTTATGCTGTTACGTTCATGTATGCATTGTCCAAAGGAGGCATGAACATCATAGAAGTATTCCGATCATTGGCCCACTCGGAAGATACCTATGGTGAGGTTTCAAAGGAGATCAATACGATCTTACGGGACATGGATTATTTTGGACATGATCTGCGTACTGCTCTTGCCAACATGAGCGAAACTACTCCATCTGATCGATTCCAGGATCTTATGTATAATCTTCTGACAATTATCGATAGTGGTGGGAATATTTCGAGGTATTTTCAGGATAAATCAGAAAACTATCTGCAAAGGACCATAGTGGATCAGAAGGGATTTTTGGAAACCCTTGCGCTGCTTTCCGAATCATACGTCACGGCATTTGTTGCAGGCCCTCTGTTTGTGATAATCATGGGCGTTATGATGATCGTAATGGGGTCTGGTTCGGAGGTCATGGTCTATGCGATCATATATGCAGTTCTGCCAGTGGGTTCCTTGATGTTCGTTGTCATGATCAGCATCATCACACCCAGTGAGACCGGTGAACCAAAATTGTTGCCAACCCGAAACGTCTTCGAGCATGATATCATAAAAGTCCCTGAATACTTGTATCCAGTTTATGATGAGAACGGAAAACTAATTGATGAGACAGAAGATAAAGTTCGAGATCGAGAGTATTTTGAAGCTATCATCAGATCAAAAAAGATGTTTGCTCTAAAGAAAGCAATGAAGAACCCTGTCAAACCGATGTTCGATCATCCCTTACTGTCGCTTGTTTTTTCCTTGCCGATCGCATTCCTTGCCGTATTTGTTCCTTTCATGATGAACATGCAAACACTTCATACCCCCTCACAGATAATAAGTTTCGTGGACGACTATCTTGTCCTGGCCTTCTTCATTGCCATCCTTCCCCTCACGATATTCTATGAGATCAAATCCAGAAAACAAAAAAAGATGGAACGGAACATTCCTGATCTGCTGAAAAAACTCTCCAGCACCAATGAAACCGGTATGACCCTCCGTGATTCTATACGATTGATCGCAAAATCCAAGTCAGGGGCCATGAGCAAAGAAATAAAGAAGATCTGGAGAGACCTTTTCTGGGGGATTGATATTAATGATGGACTTGTAAGATTTGCAAATCGCCTGAGAACCCATGTGGTTGCCAGATCGTTCACCCTTATCACAAAGGCGAACGAGTCCAGCGGCAATATTGGAGAAGTGCTTCTTGTTGTCGCACGCGACGCAGATATTGAACAAGATATGAAACGTGAACGCACAGTAAATATGATGATCTATATTGTGATCATCTACATTTCCTTCCTGGTGTTTGTTGGCGTGATCTATGTGATATCGACCACATTCCTTTCGGAGATGGCTGCAGCAGGAGAAAAAATGGCAGCTTCCGGTGGACAGGGTGGTTTCCTCTCAAGCTTTGATCTTGATAGCTATATACAGCTATTCAAACATGCCTCCATCATTCAGGGATTGAGTTCGGGACTCATGGCAGGTGCTATGGGAGAAGGAAATGTAATGGCCGGACTTAAACATTCTTTGATCATGGTCACCATTGGATATATGATATTCACATTGTTCATTTAAGGTACGAGGTAAGATGAAAGTTGTTGGGATCGATGAAGCAGGAAAGGGACCGGTGATAGGTCCGATGTGTATTGCAGGGGTCAGGATCGATGAGTCAAAGGTCCACATCCTGAAGAATTTAGGAGTAGTTGATTCAAAAAGACTGTCTCCAAAGAAAAGAGAACAATTTGCATCCCAGATCATAAAATATGCGGATGATCACTTTGTCTTTGTGGTGAGTCCACTGCAGATCGACGAACTTCGAAATATCATGAGTATGAATGATATAATGGTCATCGGTTTCACACGGGTCCTTGAGAAACTAACACCCGATCGGGCCTTTGTTGATGCAGCAGATGTTAATGCTGAAAGGTTCGGTAAACGATTGCTGACCGAATATTCAAAAATTGATCAGGAACATGCAGATGGTCTTGAGATCGTATCTGAACATAAGGCTGATGACACATATCCGATCGTATCAGCTGCATCTATTCTGGCGAAGGTCAGACGCGATGAATTGATCGAGGAAATAAAAAAAGAAGTGGGTGTTGATTTTGGAAGCGGCTATCCATCCGACCCAAAAACAAAGGATTTCCTTGCAAAATGGGTAAAGGAACACGATCATTTTCCTGATTTTGTCAGGCACTCCTGGAAGACTGCAATAAACGCACAGAACATCGCAAAAGAATGATCATTTTGAGATGTGATCGATCATGGACTGGAACATCCTGAGCCCATCGGTTGTTCCCAATATTGATTCAGATGCTCTTTCCGGGTGAGGCATAAGACCCATCACATTTTTTTTCTCATTTACGATCCCTGCAATGTTCTCATGCGATCCATTGGGATTAGCTTCATCCGTGATCTGACCATTCTTATCCACATACCTAAAGACTACCTGTTGATTATCATCAAGTTTTGTGAGAGTTGGTTCATCTGAATAGAAATTGCCATCCTTGTGTGCTATGGGGACCCGTATCACATCGCCCTTATTGAACCGTGAGGTGAAAGGTGTATCTGTTGTCTCGACTCTAAGATAGCTCCACTCGCATTTGAACTTCGGATATTCATTGGTAGTAAGAGCACCATCCAGCAATCCGGATTCAGTGAGGATCTGGAATCCATTGCAGATGCCCATTATGGGTTTTTCGGAATCTGCCATTCGTTTGATCGAATCCATTATAGGAGTTCTGGATGCGATGGCACCGGATCGCAGGTAGTCACCATATGAGAATCCACCCGGAATAATTGCACCATCGTAATGGTCAAGGTTATTATCCTTGTACCATACAAGTTCAGCGTCCACATTCAGGACTTCCTGCAGCACATGCAATACATCAAGATCACAGTTGCTCCCACCGAACTGTATGATGGCTATCGTCATTGGGTTTCCCTCAATTCAATAGTATAATTGTGAATAATTGGATTTGCAATGAGCTTTTGACACATCTCATCAACTTTTTGTTCTGCTATGTCCCTGGATTCCTCATCAACTTCGATCAGATACTTTTTCGCGGTACTGACATTCGTGGTCTGATATCCAAGATGTCCCAATGCTCTCTTGATGGTCGTGCCTTCCGGGTCCAGCATGCCAGACTTAAGCTCGATCGTCACTTCTGCGCAATAATGCATGTTTTCAATCCTCTTGTAATACCCTAACGTTACTATTTGATGTTACATGGCGACTAAATATTATAAAATTTCGCTCTGTTATCTATTCCAATGATTCTTTTGCAGACATGATCCGTTGTATGATCGTTATATGTGTGAGTACGGCCACTATCACTATAGCATGCGCAATATATCCTGTGAACGCACCGATCACCAATATGATCATACGCTCTGATCGCTCTGCAATGCCAACATTGAGAGGGGGAGTACCCGCTGCTTCAGCACGTGCTCTGGTGTAGCTTACAAGATATGACCCAATAACTGATATCATACACCACAACCAGACAGGTATCTCAAACAGTGTGGCCGGCATAATGCTGCCATAGATCGAACCATACATGATCCCTGAAAAGATCAATGCATCAGCATATCGATCACACACAGAATCCAATACACCACCAAACGCAGTCTTCGTACCAGACGCCCTGGCAACGGCACCATCCAGTATATCAAATATGCCACTTAATATGATCAGGAACCCACCAAGAACGATCTCACCCCATGCGAACATCAGAGCAGCCAGAAGACTTACAACAAGACCTATAACAGTCAGAGCATTTGGAGATAGGGGGATCTTTGCTGCAATGGGCAGAACCCAACGCCGGATGGAATTTTTCAGTTCGTTGAATATGTTAGATCCCTTCCTCTGATCGTATCGAGATGGTATTTATTTGACTGTAATATTGATTGTAATATAAATCATCATTGTTAAAGGATACTGTTGAGTATGAAGTTTCATTATTTACTTGATCCAGAATACAGCCAGATCTTCTCTGGTCAGTACATCTGGTCAGGTCAAGTGTGGGAAATATGAGCACAGATCAAAGGACTTATTTACCGCTCAATTTCTCCATTGAGATATTCATATTATTTTTTGCGTCCCTGTACTCAGGATCAAGATTCAGAGCTTTAGCAAAGCAACTGACTGCATCCTCATAGCGTCCAAGATGTAAATAGGAAATACCTTTTTGGTTTAGCACTATAGCTTGTTTCCCGTCCAACACGGTATCGATATTGATATCCTCAAAACATTTGATCGCAGATTCTGAATTACCAAGAATATCAAGCATCATTCCTTTATTGATCTTGGCATGATCATGATTGGGATCGATCCGGAGAGTCATGTCAAAGCATTCAGCAGCTAATTCATATCGCTGAAGTTCTGAATTGGCTATTCCTTTGTTGTAGAATATATCAGGATTATTCTCATCAAGTTCCAATGCTTTTTCAAAACAAACGATCGCATCCACATATTCTCCCAAATCACAATAAGCAATACCTTTGTTAGTCCACACTAAGGCCATTGCCCGACCATTCCATGTCAGTTTATTCTTTGGATCAAATTCCAGTACTTTAGAATAATACCTGATCTTGTCTTCGGGATATTCTGCGTGGAACCCTAATTGAAACCATTCCTCAACCGTTTTGCCGTTTTGAGACACTGTGGATGACTCCGAATATAGTTTACTAGAAACTCTACTTACGAGCAATGGTAGAATAACGTTTATATTAAAATACTTATTGTTCCCATCTATATTGTATCAAAAATATTTGAGTGATATATATTTTAAGTAACAATATGCCCATATTTATCATGAGCGTTCAAATTAAGTACAGGTAGCCGTATTGTTCAAATAATGAGTAGAATAGCTGGATTTTTTGACATTGACAATGTATCCAAACATACTTCTCAGATACTCGATATGTTTAACGATCGTGGATTTGATGACACGGTCGTATTGGAGAAGAGGAAGTATTCATCTCGGTGGCATAAGGTTAACTCGTTGATCCTGGAGAACAGTTCCAGCATATTTATAGCAACAGATCAGATGTCCCTTCATTCAAATGAAACCAACAGTGTTTCCTTTGTTGTGGACTGCGACCTGTATAACTGGAAAGAATTGAATGAACGACATGAACTGGATACAGGATCTGGTCCGGAACTGTTGAAGCAATTGACCGAACTGGCATTTCCCAGAACTGATAACAACATTGATATTCGTTCCGTGATGCAGTCATTGGACGGACTACTTGCAGAGATACGTGGTGTATATTCCTTTGCGCTCTATCATGATAACAGGGTATATCTCGCCCGGGATATGATCGGAGTGAAACCACTGTGGTATAATAATTCAAATGGTCTTGCATTTGCGTCCGAGAAAAAGTTCTTGTATGGCTTTGGATATGACCATGTAAGAGAACTTGGACCACGGAACATGATCTGCTATGATCTTGATAACGGAACAGTAACCACCTACGATAGAGATCTTATATCCCAAATACCCGAACATCGGTTCCCGGCAAAGAAACTGAATCATGACATTTCCGAACTACTGCAAGATGCAATATCTGTTCGTATTCCGGATGAAGATTTTGGTATCCTGTTCTCAGGTGGTATCGATTCCACGATCATAAGTCGTATCTGCCAGCAGATATGTGATAAAGGAAATACAAGAGTCACCTGCTACACAGTAGGCTTACAACAAGAACAAACTTCCCCGGATGTCCATTATGCGATGAAGGTAGCAGATGAATTTGGGATCCCATTGAAGATCTGTGAGATCGGACTTGAGGAAATAGAGAATTATCTGAAAGTGGTCGTGCCACTGATCGAAGAACCCTCCGTTCCGAAGGTAGGTGTTGCTCTGACCATGTATGCGGCAAGTATGGCCGCAGCAAGAGATGGTATCAAGTTCCTTTTTTCCGGTGCTGGAGCTGATGAACTTTTCGCAGGATATGATCGATACAAACGATCCGATGATGTTAACAATGATTGTTACAGGGACATCCTTGAGATGCATGAAAAGAACACTTACCGGGATGATGTTGTTGCCAGTGCGACCGGTACGGTCATACGTTTTCCCTATCTCGACCAGGCGTTGGTAGAATATGCATTGAGGGTTCCTGCAGAGCATAAGATCAATAATGAGCAGAACAAACTTGTTCTGAGGACAATTGGGGAAGAATTGGGTATCTCCCATACGATCACACAGCGCAATAAACAGGCAGCACAGTATGGAAGTCGTTTTGATAAAGCGATCAGAAAGCTCACGAAGAAAAAAGGGTATAGATACAAAACAGAATATCTGGAAAGTCTCTGTAATACTTCAAAACCAAAACTTGGCGTGCTTTTTAGTTCGGGTAAGGACTGTCATTATGCAATGCACCTCATGCAGCAGAGAGGTTACCCCATAGAATGTCTGATAACGCTCAAGAGTATGAATCCCGATTCATACATGTTCCATACCCCAAACATCGACCTTGCTCAACTTCAGGCCCATGCAATGGATATGCCATTGATCGAATGGATGACCGAAGGCGAGAAAGAGGTCGAGCTTGCAGATCTTCGATCTGCTATAAAACAGGCTATACGGGATTTCGGTATCAATGGGATCGTGACCGGTGCCCTGTATTCGAACTACCAGAAAAGCAGGATCGAACATATCTGTGAGGAACTTGGAATTGGTGCTTTTTCCCCTCTCTGGCATATGGACCAGGAAAAAGAAATGCATGATCTACTCGATATTGGTTTTGAGTTCATTTTCAGCAGTATAGCAGCCTATGGTCTCAACAGTAGTTGGGTTGGTCGCACGATCACGTCCGATGATATCGACCGTCTTGTCAGGTTGAACGATAAGATAGGGGTCAATGTCGCCGGGGAAGGCGGGGAATTTGAAAGTTTTGTGGTTGATGGCCCCATGTACAAGAAAAGGATCATTATCAACAAATATGACGTGATCGAGCTGGACGAATACACAGCCAGGTTGACTATCGAAGATGCCGAACTGACAGATAAGTGAACTGCTCGAATCAATCTTCAGAGTAAAGGATATAACCAACCCTATCATTCTTATATTGGTGAAAATATGTTATTACCAGATCATCGGACAAAGATCGTATGTACCATTGGCCCTTCATCCTCATCAGAAGATACTATCAGAAAATTAATCTCTTGTGGCATGAACGTTGCCAGGATCAATTTTTCACATGGTGATCTTGAGGATCACCGAAAAGTTATCCGGAGGATCAAGAGGATCGCTTCTGAGATGAATACTGTGGTTTGCATATTGGTAGATCTTCCAGGTCCGAAGATACGTGTCGGAATGTTCCGGAACGAGCCGGTGATACTCAATCGGGGAGACCATATCCAGCTGACAGTAGAGGATCTGGAGGGTACAGCAACCCTGATACCTGTAGATTATGACCGTCTTCTTGAGAGTGTGCATCCGGGTAGTAATATTTACCTCAATGATGGTTTCATACAGCTGAAATGCCTGGAGCCATCCGGGAAACGTGTGAAATGTGAAGTGGTCGTAGGGGGATTGCTGTCTTCCCGTAAGGGGGTGAACCTGCCAGGTTCAAAGATATTCCTGGACCCCGTTACCGACAAGGATCTTGAGATCATTGATATTGTCCTGGAAGAAGGGATCGATACCTTCAGCATGTCGTTTGTTGAAAAGGCAGAAGACATCCGGAAAGTAAGGCAATTCGCTGAAAGGAAAGGGAGATCGGTATTCCTTGTAGCCAAGATCGAACGAGAGGAAGCTGTGAAAAATATCGAGAGCATCCTGCAGGCAGCGGATGCTCTGCTGATCGCTCGGGGTGATCTTGGTGTTGAGATACCGATACAGAACGTGCCGGTGATCCAGAAAGAGCTCATTCACATGGCTAATTTACTGGGTAAACCGGTGATCACGGCAACCCATATGCTTGAATCCATGACCGAGAATACCAGGCCAACACGAGCCGAGGCTACGGATGTGGCAAATGCCATCATGGATGGGACGGACGCTCTCATGTTATCCGGTGAGACGGCCATTGGACAATATCCTGTGGAAACTGTGTCCATGATGGTGAATATCGCAAAGAAGACCGAAGTCTGGAGAAGTCGTACTGGCTGGGGCATGGAACTGATCACCAGAGACCTTGATGAAATACAAATGAATATAAGTGAGGTGATCTCTGTACAGGTATACGATGCCATCAAACGCCTTCCAATAAAATATGTGGTCACTCCCACTACTTCTGGACGGACTCCGCGAAGGATATCGCGCTTCAAACCCAATACATGGATCCTTGCCATGAGCCGGTCCAAAGGAACATGTGAACATCTGGCTCTTTCATATGGGGTTTATCCTATACAGGTTGAGGATGTGTCCAGTGGATGGGAAAACACTGCCTTTGAAACGTTGGACGAACTTGGGATCTCACATGACGGGGACATGATCGTACTCACACAGGGTCAATCTCCCGGGAAGCCTGGTGGAACGAACATTTTAAAGATCCTAACTCTGGAATAAAAGCATTCGATGATATTCTTTATTTCGGTATAAGAAAATTATAATAATGGTATTTACATGGATACAATTATAATTTTTCTTCTTACTATTGTGCTCATAACCTATCTCACAACACGTCATCACATCAGCCCTTTTTTGGCACTCATAATTGCGTCTGTTTTTTATGGAGTACTTGCCGGAATGGGGGAGGAAGTGGTCCATGGGATGACAAGCGGTGCCGGGAACATCTTTAGTCTTCTTGGAATACTCATTTTCTGTGGTGCAACCATTGCCCAGGTCTTAAAGTATGGACACTTCCTAGAACGCATCGTCCTTGATCTGCAAAAGATAGTAAAAAGACCATCCCTTGCCGCCGGGATCGGTGGTTATCTCCTATCCATTCCAATGATGTGCTGCATCACCGCATACATCGTTCTTTCGACCCTTATCGAAAACCTGCCGTTCGCCCCTTCGGTGCGCAAACGGAGCTTTTACCTTGCAGCCTTTGGGAGCTCTGTGTCCTTCGTGCTTATACTGCCATTGCCTGTGGCATACACAATCGTGAGAACAGCAGACCTCCCCCTGGACCTGTGGACACTCAATGCAATTACCATTCCGCTGTCCTTTGTGCTGTTACTGGGTGGATATCTGCTGATAGGGCACAGATACACAACTGCTGATGCATGGGATTCCGATTTTTTGAGATATGATGAAAATGACAGAACAAAGGGGGACGATGGTGCAACAATACCACGCTGGAAAGCCTGGGCCCCCCTTTATGTGCCCACATTCCTGATCATTACCGGATATCTTATCAAAACGTTTTGGTTCCTGAGTAATATCAACATTGTAATGCTTACAGCAACGATCGTTTCGCTCCTGCTCATTGACAAGGATACAAGGCAGAAAGCCCTCGATAAAGGCACTCGCCATGCCGGTATCATTCTGCTAGATCTGTGTGGTGCAGGTGCCTTGGGACAGGTAATAGCAGTAAGTCCCTTTGCAGAGCATGTCTACACTCTGATGGAAGGCACATTGCCCGTGGTGTTCGTTCCCTTTGTTCTTGCATCATTGATCCAGACCGCCCAGGGCTCCAGAGTCGTGACCGCGGTGGTCAGTTCGATGATCATAGCAGCAACACCTATTACATTACCACCCCTGGTCTTTGTGCTTATGATCGTGGCAGGAACACTGGTAGTATCCTATGTCAGTGACCCTTTTTTCTGGCTTGTCAAACGAACGACCGGCGACGATACCTCTACTGTGGTATCCAACTACACCCTGCCTCTTGCAGCTGCGGGTGTTACGATATTTCTTATATCCCTTATAATAT
This sequence comes from Methanosarcinaceae archaeon, assembly GCA_021106765.1. Lineage (GTDB taxonomy): Archaea > Halobacteriota > Methanosarcinia > Methanosarcinales > Methanosarcinaceae > JAIOTO01. Next base: position 12,706 of record JAIOTO010000062.1, on the reverse strand, counting down.
ATCAGGTCGGATGAATCTCGGATATCGCTACTTTTAAATCATTGTGCTGCCCCTTTATACTAGAGTATCATGGAACACAGCAGGATCAGTATCATAAAAGGGGATATTGTCGAACAGCATGTCGAAGCCATTGTCAATGCTGCGAACAATTCCCTGCTTGGGGGCGGCGGTGTTGATGGAACTATTCACAAAGCAGCAGGGCCGGGATTGCTGGAAGAATGTCGCAAACTCAATGGTTGTGCCACCGGTGAAGCGAAGATCACAGAAGGACACGCTTTGCCGGCCAGCTACGTCATACACACCGTGGGACCTGTGTGGAAAGATGGGAAACACAGGGAAAATGAACTTCTATCCCAGTGTTACCATAATTGCCTTCGAATAGCGAAGAAGTATGGCTTACGGACGATCGCCTTCCCATCCATCAGTACAGGAGCATACAGGTATCCTGTGGAAAGAGCATCCAGGATCGCAATCTCTGAGATCGTTAGATTTCTTGGCTCAGACGAGAGCATCCGCAATGTGATCATTGTCTGCTTTAATGATGAGGCATTCAGGTGCTATTCAGCAGCATTGGATGAGATCCCTGAACACCGAACGAATATGTAAGGAAATGATAGATATGATAGGAATTATGTCAGATTCACACGATAACCTACAGGCAATAAAGGATGCAGTATCCTATTTCAATAACAAAGGAGTTGCAGCGGTGCTGCATGCCGGCGACCTGGTATCACCGTTCAACGCACGCGCCTTTGAGAAACTCGATGCAAAACTCTATCTTGTGTTCGGGAACAACGATGGCGACCGTTTGACCATTACGGCCTGGTTTGAGGAACTGGGGGGCAGCATTTGTGGCGATTTTGCAGACCTGTCCATTGATGGATTACACATCGCCATGCTCCACGGCATCAATGAAGCACAGGTCCATGCCATTGCCGCATCCGGTGATTTCGATGTAGTAGTCCGTGGACACACACATGATGCGGGGGTCACTGATGTCGAAGGTACTCTGGTGATCAATCCCGGCGAAAGTTCGGGGGTACTTACTGGCAGGAAAACGGTAGCAGTTCTTGATCCTTCTTCACTGGAATGTACGATAGTGGAATTATAAAGGGGAGGAATGGGCACATGTTGTGCCCAAAAGTGTCTAACAAAACCATCCAGAATTAAGTGTTATGAACTGATGGATTTGTAACACATCTGTTCTTATTTAATCAGATATACTTGAAATAGTTTGTGGTAATACGTTAGTGATCATCCGTAACACTCAAATTAGAAACGTTCAAGTATGTTATATGTTAACAGATATCAAAAGGATGGAAAGAATTGATATGATAGGTATAGATGACCCTTTTGTATGGAGCGCATACGTGTTGTGCATCATTAGTGCCATAGGCTGTATGGTCTATGGATTACTGAAATGGAATGAAGAGGACGAGGAGGAGCTGGAATAATGGCAGTGAGCATACCATTACTTGGAATGGTCCTACTGATATATCTGCTTGTAGTATTCTACTGTGGATGGCTCGCTTATAAGAAAACAAAAAATGTTGACGATTATATGCTGGCCGGGCGGAATGTCCATCCCTATATCCTGGCACTTTCTTATGGTGCAACATTTATCAGTACATCTGCAATAATCGGATTTGGTGGAGTTTCTGCAACACTGGGAATGGGACTTCTATGGTTAGTGTTCATGAACATATTTGTGGGCATCTTCATTGCCTTTGCGATATTTGGGTCACGAACGCGACGCATCGGTGCACGTCTCGGGGCGATTACATTTCCCGAACTTCTTGGGAAGCGATTCGAATCAAGGTTCATACAGGGATTCTCCGGTGCACTTATCGGACTGTTCATGCCCCTCTATGCAGGTATTGTCCTGATCGGAGGAGGCAGGTTCATTGAAAGCGCACTTGGGATCAATTATGATATTGCAGTATTGATCCTTATAATCATTGTAGCAGCATACGTTATAACCGGTGGTCTGCTTGCAGTAATGTATACCGATGCATTGCAAGGTAGCCTGATGATCGGAGGGATGGGCATCCTTCTCGTGCTCACATATATGAAACTGGGCGGGATCACTGAGGCACATCAGGCCCTGACAGACATGGCACCCCTGGTCCCGGCCTCACTGGCGGCTGGAGGTCATATGGGTTGGACGACCATGCCTGTGTTTGGATCTCCAATCTGGTGGACAATGGTCTCCACGATAATCCTCGGTGTTGGGATCGGAGTGCTTGCACAGCCCCAGCTGGCGGTCAGGTTCATGACTGTTGATAGCAAAAGATCCCTGAACCGGGCAGTCTTTGTGGGTGGACCTTTCATCCTTCTAATGGCAGGGGTCGCATATATCGTAGGTGCTTTATCGAATGTGTATTTCCTTAATGAAAGAGGAATGATCGCACTGGAAGCCGCAGGTGGCAATATTGATATGATCATGCCCGAGTACATAAACAACGCAATGCCAGAACTGTTCGTGATCATATTCATGGTCACCCTCCTTGCAGCTGCCATGTCAACTCTCAGTTCACAATTCCATACCATGGGAACTGCTATTGGACATGACCTCTATCGTGAGTTTTTGATGAAAGGCAAGGTCGGCAGAACGATACCTATAACAAAGATCGGGATCGCCGTGACTATCCTGATAAGTGTTATACTGGCATATGTTCTCCCCATAAGTATCATCGCACGTGCCACCGCGATCTTCTTCGGGCTATGCGCTGCAGCATTCCTTCCAATGTATACAGGAGCTCTCTTCTGGAAACGCATGACACGACAGGGTGCCATTGCCAGCCTGCTAACCGGTACCTTTACCAGTTTGTTCTGGCTGACCTTCGTGCACGCAAAAGAAGCGGCTCCCCTGGGGATCTGTAATGCGATCTTCGGAACAGATACTCTGCTGAGTGGCACATGGACCGTGGTGGATCCGATACTGATCGCTACGCCTATCGCAGCCATCGTAGCCATTGGAGTAAGCCTGTTCACAGAACCTCCGACGGATGAACATATCGACAGATGTTTTGGAAACAAAAGAGATTGACTATCATGCCAACAATGAGCCTTGTAGCATGCCGGATGTTCGAGGATGAGATCGTCCACCTGATAGAAAATGATTCGAATATATCAGATCTGATCGTGATCGATAATGACGAATATCAGGGATTAGTGAACAAGCTGAACATGAAAGGAATTCCTTATCGAATACTGTCGATAGAACAAATACCCATGTCGTGTGATATGGAAGATGGCGAATTGCGCCTGGTCATCGATATGCTGGAATTTGCTCTTCATGCAGTGACCGTCAAGCTTAAAGAGGATGTTTATCATCACATCGAAAACATGGTGAAGCTGTCTGATGGCATCCTTCTGTTCTATGGACTCTGCGGGAATGTATTGAAAGACGTTGAAGAAGATTTCCGTTCATGTGGATGTAAAGTAAGTATCCTGAAAGAGAAGAACGGCGAGATCATGGATGATTGCATAGGGGCCGTGTTGGGCGGAAGGGACATGTACCTCCAGACCCTCAAAAGTTTCAAAGGCGTAGGCACTTTCTTCCTGACACCCATGTGGGCGGCGAACTGGAGAGAGATGATGGTTGCCAGTGGGATCGGTAATGACCCTGATGATATCGAAACTTCCCGTTATATTTTTGACATGGTGGGATACAAGCAGGTAGCAAAGGTTGATACCGGTCTGTCCTATGAAACCGATTTTAGCGAAAAAGTTAATGAATTTGCCAGTACATTCGACTTTGACGTGCTTGATATCAAGGCCAATCTTGTATCCATTGAACAATGCTACATGAAGTTCAGAGACGGGATGCTGGGAACAGATCACAGGCATTGACCAAAGTATCCGTTCTGAAATACAGTACCTTTTGCATAAGATTATTAATGCTATTATAATATGTATAGAACATGAGTGCAGTATTGGACAGGTGATATATTGACACGCGTACTTGCAACAGGAACTTTTGACATATTACACCCAGGACATGTACTTTTTCTCAGTCAGGCACGCGAACTGGGTGATGAACTGTATGTATTGGTTGCAAGGGATTCAATGATCAAACACAAGCCGATCCCTATCATACCAGAAGACCAGCGCCTTGAGATGATCAGATCTCTGGACGTGGTGGACGTGGCAGCCCTTGGAAGTGAAAAGAATATATTTGAGCCATTGGAGACCATACAACCGGACATCGTAGCACTTGGATATGACCAGCGGTTTGATGAAATAAAACTGGAAACTGACTTGAGAGAACATGGGTTCAACACAAGGGTGATACGTGTGAAACAGTCGAAGAGTTGTCCTCTCTGTAGCACTGGAAAAATAATAAAAGAGGTTCTTGAGCGTTATCAATGAACTATTGGCTCATATTTGCCGGTAATGCTTAGATCAGTTTCAGCAAAGCCAATATATATTATCCGATAAGCGTATCCTCGATCCTCTGCAGGCCCTGACGTATTTGGTCCTGTGATGCAGCATAGGAGATCCGAATGAAATCCTTACCACTTTCCCCGAATGCCGAACCCGGGGTAACGGCAACATGTGCATTTGAGAGAAGCTTTTCTGCAATCTCATCGCCTGACCCGTATTCGCTGATATCTGCAAATGCATAGAATGCTCCATCGGGCTTATTACATCTGATGTCGAGAGAATTGAGACCATCGATCAGGATGTCACGTCTGATCCTGAACTCCTTAACCATCGCTTCCACCGACCCTTGTGGTCCTTCAAGCGCTGCGATCGCACCATATTGTGCAAAGGTCGTGGCACTGGTGACCGAATGGGAATGTATCTTCTTGAAGTCCTGCAACAGTCCTTCCTGCGCACAAACATATCCCAGTCTCCATCCCGTCATTGCATAACCTTTGGAAAATCCGTTCACAGTGATCGTATGGTCATGCATTCCATCCATGGAACCAATACTGATATGTTCCCGACCATAGATGATCTTCTCATATATCTCATCAGAGAGTACCAGCAGGTCATGGTCAATAGCAAGATCGGCGATGGTCTTCAACAGTTCCCTGCCATATACCCCACCGGTGGGATTGCAGGGACTGTTGACAACGATCAGACGTGTCCTTTCATTTATGTGCTCGGCGATGTCATAGGGAGTAAAACCGTCCTCAGGATCTGTGGGTACCCACGCTGTGTTTGCACCTGCGAACTTGACACATGGATCGTATGACACCCATGCGGGATCACAAATGATCGCCTCATCGCCATCATCAAGTACTGACATCATGATCTCAAAGATCGCCTGCTTTGCACCGGGCGTGACTAGAACATCCTCATCTGTGACATCCAGTTTGTTCTCTGTACGTAGTTTATTGGCAATGGCCTCTCTCAGGGGTTTAACACCCGCAGAGGGGGCATAATGTGTTTCACCTGAGTACATCGCCTCGGCGGCTGCATCGCAGATATGTTTTGGAGTGTCAAAATCGGGTTCACCCACACTAAAACTGATGATGTCGGCTCCATTGGCCTTCAATTTGTTTGCGATGTTTGCAACCCGTAGGGTCGGTGATTCTGCTACACGTGCTAATCTTGAAGATGGCATTGGTAAATACCCCCTATCGTTGTTATAAACGTCTTATCAGTTTTACTGCTGCTTCTACTGCACGTTTGGCGTAATCAACACGCTGGTGTGCTTCCATGCGAGTCATTCCAGGACCTGCGATACCCAATGTCACGGGTTTATCATATTCCAGGGACAGGTCAGTGATCTTTCGTGCCGCTTGCTGGACAACGATCTCGTCGTGCTTGGTCGCACCTTCGATGACAGCACCAATGGTGACAACAGCATCAATATCATCCCTTATGCAGAGTTTTTTGATCGCAAGAGGCATATCATACACCCCCGGTACGAGAATCGTTTCCACGACCTCTGCACCCAGGAACTTTGCATGTTCGGTTCCAAGAAGTTCCATCTGGTATGTCAGATCCCTGTTAAATTCTGCTACTACAAATCCTAGTTTAATTGTCATTTACAACACTCCAATTCAGATATTGTCCCTGTTATTACCATCGATCCGTTAGTTCGATCATCATTTTTTCGTGTATATGAACCTTCAGATGTATGAATTGACGATCATGCCCGAAGCGACCCGACATCCTCAAACCCCTGTCGTTGGCCTGTTCCAGCTTCTTTCACCAACTGTTCAGGTTTGAACATCAGCTTGATCGCATTGAGGGCATGTTCCCGGGAACGTTTGTCCATCAATTCCATGAGTTCACGATCATCTCTTGCTTCGTCCTCATGCACAAACACCTCAAGGATATGGGTGTTGGTCATTAATTGTGCCTGTATTATTCCCTGGGATGCTTCATGTGCACAGACCTTGTCCTGATCCTGTGCCCCGGGCATACCCAGAGCTATCACCAAATCGCATCCTTCTTCCTCGATCAATTTCTTTGATGCTACCGGAAGATCCTTGACCCCGGGTACGGTGATCCTCTTGATCCTGACAGAAACATTCTGCTGGATCTCATCGACCGCTGCCCGTCCCATATCGAAACGAGCAAACGTAGTATCTACTACACCTATCGTAGTCATATCCACTATCAGAGTATATTCAATATTTTGGCGGCAGCCTCGACCCCGGGACCAACATCATGGACCAAACCACGTTTCTTGAATGCCAGTTCAAGCTGCTGTATTGTCTGGAGAATGTCACGCGATGTGATGTTGCCCATACTTCCAATCCTGAAGATCTTACCACTCAGTCGTCCCTGTCCACCAGCGATCACAATACCTGCAGCTAAAAGGTCCTTCTTTAGATCATTGCTATCAAGACCTTCAGGGGACTTCATTGCAGAGACTGTGTTGGAATATTTGCTATCTTCGTTCAGATCGGGGAACATTGCAATACCCATTGCAGCAGATGCCGCACGTATTGCTGCAGCACCCGTACTGTGCCGTGTTATCCTGGCATCAATTCCTTCTTCCCTGACCACATGCAATGCTTCCTGCAATCCGTAGAAAAGGGGGATTGCGGGGGTGTATGGGGTCTGGGTGCTGCTCTTGTCGGCACTCTTCTTGTAAGCCTTAAGATCAAGATAGTATGGAAGATTATCCTTCTCCATGGCATCAAAGGCCCTCTCGCTCACAGAGAGCATCGAGAGACCGGGAGGTGCACCAATGCATTTCTGTGACCCGACCACTGCAATATCGACACCCCAGTCATCGACCTTAACCGTATCGCCACCAATGGACGTGACGCCATCCATGATGAACAGAGCACCATATTCCCGGGCAAGTTTTCCAACCTTTTCAGCAGGGTTCTGTATACCTGCAGAGGTCTCATTGTGTACCATGGTAATAGCCTTGGCACCCTCTGCGAGCTTTTCTTCAACAAGACCCAGATCTATGGATGTTCCCCATTCGAACTCAAGGGGTGCTACTTTCCCGTAGCGTCCTGCAATGTCCTTGAACCGCTCACCGAACTTACCATTCTCAATAGCTATAACCGTGTCATCCTTATCAATGGTACAACCGATCGCTGCTTCCATTGCGGCAGTACCAGAGCCACTGAGGACGAACAGGTCATTGTTCGTTTTGAAAATATCCCTTAAGATATCTATGCAATCATCATAGATCTCTGAGAATTTAGCTCCTCGATGATTGATCATGGGTTTTGACATAGCCCGAAGTATTCGGGGTGCGACCGGTACAGGTCCTGGCATCATCAGTAAAGTGTCTTCAATATCCATATTATTCCCCTATTGGTTTAAATTTTTAATCTATTGATCGTATCTGTTTGGTGTGAACATATGCATCAATGCAATAAAAGGATTATCAATCAAATATGAGATCAACGCTCTAAGATCCTCAGCATCATCCGTGAAGTAATTTGATAATATCGTGCTTTGTGATAAAACCAATAGCTTTCCCTCTTTTAAGGACCAGGACCGCAGGATAGCGTTCCAGCATGTAAGAGACGACAGCCACATCAGTGGCAGGTGACACCGTAGGAAACGATTCACCCATCAGATCGAACACTTTCATCTGAGAGATCGCAAATGTTTTCCCATCTGCCATCGAACGTATGATCATATCCTCAGAGAGACTCCCGACCGGCACACCATTATCGATCACAGGAACCTGCGAGAAACCATTTGTCTCCATCAGACGAACTGCAGCATCCACTGAATCATTGGAAGAGACAAATACAACAAGGGTATGCATGATATTCTTTACCAGTATCTGCTCCTTTTTAGATTCCTCAAATGCATCAAGGATCTTCTTAAGGGTGGATAACCTGGGATCAACATCACCAGCCTCAATACGTGCGATAAGAGGCTGACTGACCCCTGCTCGCATTGCCAGGCCATTCTGTGTCAGCCCGAGCTCAACTCTCTTTTGCTTCAGACCTTCTGGAGTAGGAAGTTGCATTAATATAACTGATGGTAATAATTGTATTTAAGGATTGTTTTAAAAATGTGAATATACGAATCTCGACAAAAAAGAAGTAGAGTGAACTCTGATCGAGTTCACTGTTCACCTATTCCACCTATAACAGTTTCACGTCCTTCACTATCAACTATTGTCATAGTCCCATCCATCATCTCCATCTTAGAGATCAGGTTGCCAGCTGAATCATAACTGTTCCAGATAAAGGCTTCACTATCCTCAGACCACATATATTCGATCTTTGCAACATCGTCCTCTATGCCATCTAGTTCAACCACAGCCTTGCACATCTCGATGCCACCTATGGTTTCGGTCCCGACAATTTCCATAGACATGCTCTCGCCGGTCTGTGGGTCAGCAAAGCTCATCGTGGTTCCTACCGGACACCAGCTGTCCTCTGCACCCTCCGGAACAGTCACTTCAACATCCCCATCTGGAGTGGAGACCGTTGTTGTATCGTCACCTGTGCATCCTGCCACCATTACGGCCAGAAGCACCAAAAATAATATCCATATTTTAGACATTCCATTATCCTCCGGCTAACTATTGGACATAATCAAATTTAAAGATATCGACAGTAAAAAAAATAATGATAATATTTAGCAGGGATGTCCACAACAGATATCGATCAGTCTTTTCAGACATATAGTACAAAAAGTCCCACAATATAGGCAAGATATATCGTAAGGATGACACCACCTTCCCACCTTTCGAACCGCCTGCGTGTGATCCCAAAAATGATGAGAAGCAACATGAGCAGGATCATCACTGGAAAGTCATAATAAATTGACTGGAGCTGGATAGGTATTTCACATATCTGGGAGGAAACACCCAGGATCAGGGCTATGTTCATTGTATTTGCCCCAAGGATATTACCTATGGCAAGGTCATGATGGCCTTTGATCGTCGAAGAGACTGCTGTAATGAGTTCGGGCAACGACGTGCCCAGAGCTATCAATGTCAATCCGATGACGATCTCAGGAATACCCAGCCAACGTGCGATCTGTGTTCCGGTATCAATGAGGATCCGACTCCCCAGTATAACGCATGCTGAACCCAGGAGAAAGAACAATATATCCGATCTCATGCCACTAATGGAATCCCTAGTCTTCTCCCCATCCTTGAAGATCGCAGATTGCAGACGGTAATTGTAATACATGAACGCAATGAAGACCAGTAGCAAAATAATTCCATCAGCAGACGTCAGCATACCGTCAAGTGTCATGATCACCAGCAATGATCCCGATAGGACCATGAAACCACCCCTTTGGAGGAATGTGGGATCATCCATCGGTATAGCCCTTACAAGGATCACAGAACCGAGGACCAGGCCAATATTACAAATAGCCGAACCCACAGCATTACCAACAGTTAGATCGGTCTGCCCAAGGTAAGCGGCTATCGTAGATACCGTGAATTCAGGAGCCGTGGTAGCAAAACTCACAATGGTCGCTCCGATTATGACCTTTGGTATACCACTTTTTGTGGAAATGGATACTGCAGACTCAACGAACCAATCAGCACCTTTCGTGATAAGGACCAGGCCTATAACAAATAGTCCAAGAGTAAGCAACACCATGTTTCTCCCTATACTGTACCATAGGATTTAAAACCAGATGTTAAATGAGGGAGGGAAAACGAGAAAGGTAAAAATTAAAAATAGAAAGAAGTGGTCGAGATGACACACCATCCAAATAGTAATATCAGTCCTCACTTGTTATCACAAGAACAGGGCCAACATCTGCTGCAATGATCCAGCGAGTGAGACTACCGATCGGATTTGTTCGCAAGGATTCGGTAGCCATTACAGTCAGGTCGATCTTTCTTTCCTCAGCTACTCGAATAAGATCACTACCGACATCTTCGCCTATCAGGATATCGGTCTGTACCTCAATACCAATTTCCTTTGCGGAATGTTTCGCATATTCGATATTTGATCGGATGCTTTTATTCATGAATTCGATCATCCTTTCAGACAAGTCCTTTGGATAGACCGCTTCAAGTTTCTTTGTGGTTTCAACATGAACAAGTATCAGTTTTCCATTTTCGTTCTTTGCAACATGTAGTGCATGGTCGATGACCCGTTTTGAAATATCCGTTTCATCGATCGGCACAAGAATATTCCTGTATGCAATGTTCCCCATATAAGCAACCTCCATTTTCACTGGATATCTTATTTGATATTAATAGTTATTATTCTAACCCAAGCAGGGTCACAGCTGCCACAATAAGTATACCAAGACCCACGATCCTGAGAGCATGCTTCAACACGCTCTGTTTCGCGATCTTTCCGGAATATACTCCCAATACGGCAAGTACCAGAATACTTGAAATGGTAGAGATCGTCAATGCATTATCTTCAAAAAAGACGAATGGCAGGATAGGAACAAGAGATCCCAGAAAACTGGCACCTCCATGTGTTATCGAATCGATCCATATCTTCTTTTTTGTCTGCGTTTCAATGTCTGTGGATTCAAGACTCCGTAGAATAGGCTTTTCAAGCTCTGCCAGATTTCCATACTCAACTGCACTTTCTGCGAGATATGATCCCACACCATTTGTAAGACCAAGTGCTATTGCACCACCAAGTGCTGCATTGATTATAATGTTTGGGTCATTGGATACATGAGAAGCACCGATGACAACTCCAAGCACGGCGAGTATCCCGTCAATACTACCAAGTATGATGTAACGTCCATGTTCAACATTGAGTTTCATGTTATGTTAATTCCTATTTCGGTTAGATAGGCATTATTTATTAATAACTGTTCTGTTGGTATCATTACATTAACTCATGAATATTTTAGGATTGTCTTTAACAATATCTTCACAGTATAATGTCAAGATCCAAACCGATGAAACAACGGAATGCAATACTACGATGTATTACTATATTCTCAGGCTGACATTTAGTGCTGTGGGGTAAAAATATCACTGGAAACGGTCAGGGATATTTGTTCAAACCAATCATTTGATACTCGTGTCAAATAACATCGTTTTACAGATGAATGGTGAGCTTGATCGATGAAGCATACAATATAGTTTAAGAGTTTATATTGGAATCTGATATGGGTATCCTTATGTGCATTTCAGTACCCTTTCCTGTACCCTCGCTCGTGGCCCAGATGTCCCCGTTGTGTGCTTCTGCTATTGTCCTCGAAATATAAAGTCCAAGTCCTGTTCCTCCGTATTTGCGTGTACGTGAGGCATCGATCTGGTAAAAACGCTGGAATAGGTTATCGATCATTTCTTTTGGAATACCTATGCCAGTATCCTTCACCACAACATATATGTCACTGTCCTTTGTAAATCCGCGGACGAAAATTTTCCCCCCGGATGGAGTGAATTTTGTAGCATTGTCAACTATGTTTGTGATCATGTCCATAATTCTTTCCTTATCACCATTGATCATAGGCAGGTCTTCTTCCACATTCATTTCCAGATCAATACCTTTTTGATCCGTCATTATTTTCAGATCATCCAGAATAACATCTATAATTTCCCTGATCTGTAATGGTTCGAAGACATATTCCACGGTTCCCGCCTGTATATTGTTCAGGTAAAGCAGAGAATCAACAAGTCTTTTTAATCGTTCAGCATTGCGAACAACTTTTTCCTGCACTTTGATCTGTCCTTCATTAAGTTCCCCCATTGTTCCTTCACTAAGCAGTTCTGTATATCCTGAAATTAATGTTAGGGGGGTCTTTAGTTCATGGCTCACATTTGAGAGGAACTCATCTTTCATCTTGTCCAGCGATTTTAGTTCATCGTTAGCCGTTCTTAGTTCATCGGAATTCTTTTTGAGTACATCCAGAATTTCATTTAAACCTACAGGTATCTTTTTAAAATCAGCTTCAACTTCAGTGTCGGCCCTCGAATCAAGTTTACCGTGCAAGGCACCATCCGATATATACTTGAAATCAGCCACAATATTGTTAATAGGCCTCGTAATGGACAATGCAACCAGGTAACCCAAGACACCCATCAAAAAAAGGGCGATTGCAGAAATAACAATCAACTGGTTCCTGAGAGATGTGACACCTGCAAGCATTTCATCTATTGGCACCACCATAATGAAAGAATAATTACCGGTCCTAACCGGTTCATAGAACATTATTACTTCTTTGAACGTTGTAGGATCCTGGGTTCTGATATTGCCACTAGTTCCATTTTTGATGTCCTTTGCCATTGAAACGATAGCCGGATCTTCAAAGTCCGCCAATGTTTTTGTTCCGATCCATTCCTTATGATCCGGATGAGATAATACAATTCCCG
>JAIOTO010000108.1 GCA_021106765.1 Methanosarcinaceae archaeon | reverse complement strand
GTAAGGGACAGAATGACCGGAAATCTCATGGTGATAAATGTGTTCTACATAAATAGCATCGAAAGGAGGGAAGTTAGCAGACTGAAGGAATTTGCTGAAAAATCATGATGTATTTCCAGGTCTGAAAATCTATTTATATACAGAATGCCTGATTGGATATCATGCTCTTTGAACCTATCAACATCGCGGATATGACAGTCAGCAACCGGCTGGTACGTTCGGCCACCAATGAATGGCTTGCGGAGGACGATGGCACGCCAACAGAGGCCATCGGTGATATATATGAGGAACTGGCCAAAAATGAGGTGGGTCTGATCATAACCGGATATTCCTATGTAGATCTTAAGGGTAAGAGTAATGATCGACAGCAGGGGATCTATGATGATCGTTCTATAGCACCATACCGTGCCATCACCACGCGGGTCCATAAATACGATAGCCGGATATTCCTGCAGATCGTCCATGGAGGACGGCAGTCCCTGGTAACGGATAGTGATTCTATCCTTGCACCTTCGGCAGTCAAGGACACATCCTCGGGAAAGACCCCGGTGGCGATGTCCCAGGAGGATATACAGCAGACGATCCGGGATTTTGTAGCAGCGACACGACGTGCAAAGGATGCGGGCTTCGATGGTGTGCAGCTGCACTGTGCCCACGGCTTCTTACTCAGTAGTTTCATCTCTCCTTACACAAATAAACGTGAAGATCAATGGGGCGGATCGGTGGAGAACCGCACACGTATTATCACAGAGATCATGTCTGGCATACGAAAGACCGTGGGTGAAGACTTCCCGGTAATGGTGAAAATGAACGCTACAGATGGTTTCGATGTATTCTCCGGAAAGGTGGGTCTGGATGCCCCCGAATGCGTGGAGATCGCCAGTCTGCTGGAGAAGGGCGGTGTCTGTGCCATTGAGGTAAGTGGTGGAATATTTGAGACTGGTGAGGTCATGGCACAGCCAGATATCGATTCCCTGGATAAGGAAGCGTACTTTAAACGATATGCAAAAATGATCCGGGGTACCGTGAACATTCCTGTGATCCTGGTGGGTGGTATTCGATCGAGGTTTGTGATGGATTTGATGTTCAAAGGCTATGCTGATATGATCTCCATGAGCCGTCCGTTCATCAGTGAGCCGGACCTGGTGATCAAACTGAAGAACGGGGCGGAAAGTGCCAGATGTGTTTCATGTAACCAATGTTTTGATCCGGAAGGGATCCGTTGCAACTTCGATTTTGGAGATGGAATGCCCTGATATGTAGTTATATATGATCGATCCAATATCTTTGATTGTATGAGACTGGATGCATATCTTGTGGAAATAGGGATATTCCGTTCCAGGGGACGTTCCAAAAAGGCGATCCTTAGCGGCAAAGTGAAGGTCAATGGTGTGGTTGTGAGCAAGCCTTCAAAAGACATTTCAAATGAGAGCGATGTCGATGTCGAGGAGGGACTTGACAAGCCCCAGGGTTACTTCAAGCTCAGGAAGATCCAGGAGGTGAGTGATCTGATCGGTGAGAATGATCACGTTCTGGACCTTGGTTCGAGTGCAGGAGGTTTTATCATGTTCGCATCTGAGATCGCAGCGAATGTGAAGGGAGTGGAGTTCAGTCACGAGTTCCGATCTGACCTTGACAATATTACTCATAAGATGGACAATGTATCTGTGATGTTCGGGGACGTGTTCATCCTGCCACTTAGTTCTATGTCACAACAACAGGTGGATGTGATCCTTTGTGATATGACCCTGGAGCCAAAAGCGGCACTGGATGCACTTGAAAGGGTCCTTCCTCTATTAAAGGAAAATGGCAAGGTCCTGCAGGTCATAAAGATTGGTGACAGACGCGATAACGGATATGATGACAGGCGGCCGTTACTGGATCGTATGGAAGGCATGGGCCTATCGATATTGGATGTTATCGAATCCAGGAAGCAGGAGATATATGTCATTGCCAGAAGTGGGTCGCACGCAGAATGATCAATGATGATCTTTGATGTTGCTGAAGTGGTTTAATGTTGATGAAGATATCTGGCAAAGGGAGACCCCATCGTCTATTTGTGGCAGGTCTGCATGGTGCTGAATGGAAGGATACTTCCGACATACTGCTCAGGATGACCCCACCTGCTACAGGGATGGTTGCCGTGTTACCAGTGATCGATAAGGGCGATTACCTATCGACTCTTGATCCTGAATACTACCATGATAGGGGAGCATTGATCCCTGAGGCGATCGAGCAGATAGGTCCGGATGTGTATGTTGAATTGCATTCATATTCTGCAGGCAATCTTGCAAAATTGACAGACAGAGGGCGTGTTGACCGGGTTGGTGTGCCGGGGTTCTGTGCCTTGGAGGATGGTGTGTTGCTCGGTTCGGTATCGCCTCACATACAGCGGGATCATTTGTCATCCGACACACTGTGCCTGTCCTTTGAGATACAACGCTCGAACGAACGTTCCAGGACATTTGCGATCAGGATGCTTGATGTGGTCAAGGAATGTGGTTCAAAAGAGGATTTTCTCAACTATGTGCTGGAACATTATCCTGTGCAAGCAAAAAAGGCTATAGAGGATTATCGTGCATTTCAAAATAGTCTGTAAAAAAGTACCAGGCCTGTGATATATTTTCAACAGGCCTATGGTTTAAGGATATATCTCGATCCTATCAAATTCCGTTATAGTTGTGGATGTTGTGTTCTGGTCTTACATCCATCATTTCTTTTCTCTCGGCCCTGAGCATGTTGTCCACACGTAGGATCATGTTCGTGACCTCTGACGCAGACTTAATGGCCTGTGTTTTCACTCGCAATGGGTCGACTATGCCCTTTGCGATCATGTCAACGGTCTCTCCGGCGTACACGTCCAGTCCAATGTTCTTGTTCTTACTGTGTTCGGCTCTCAGCTGGATGAGAATATCTGTACTATCCATACCAGCGTTATCTGCTATCGCTCGGGGAATGCTCTCGATGGCATCTGCAAAGGCGGATATTGCCAGTTGTTCACGTCCTTGTGCGGATGATGCATAGGACCGCAGGTCCTGTGCTATTTCGATCTCGGCAGCTCCGCCGCCAGCTATGATCTTCCCATCCTCAAAGACGGCTTTGATCACGTGTAGTACATCATCGATGGTACGTTCCAGATTGTCTGTCACGTGTTCGGTTCCCCCTCGGAGTATCATTGTAACGGTCTTGGCACTGGCACAGTCCTTGATATAGGTCTTTGCAAGTGAGAACTCTCCTTGTTGTTCCACAGAACCAGCACTTCCAAGTTCCTTTTCAGTCATCTCATTGATCTTTCTGACCAAACGTGCACCTGTTGTGTATGAAATATGCTTCATATCATCATCATTGGTCCGTTTGATGGCAAGAATACCTTTCTTTTGCAGTATATCAGCTGCTTTATCATCAATGTTCTTTGAAACGAACACTACATTTGCACCGGTTGCAATAACAGTTTCAACGGTTTTCCTGAGATCGTCTTTTTCCTGCTGAAGGAATGCTTCCAATTGTTCAGCGGAATGGATCTGCAACTTTGATTTGTTAGATGTCTTCCTGATCTCAAGAGGTGCGTCCAGCAGTGCGATCTTAGCATTCGTTATCTTTCTTGGCATTGCAGAATGGACCGCTGATTTCGCGATCATAATTCCTTCCACGAGTTCGGTCTCGGAGATGGTCTTGCCTGGGTCCTGTTTTATGAGGATATCATCACTAACGTTCACCTTTCCGTCTTTCTGCACTTTCAAAATAGCATCGATGCATAATCCGGCAAGCAGTTCACTGAATGCTTCAGAGGATTTTCCCGCAATGGCCGTCTTTGCGATATTATCCAGAATATCATGGTCATTTTGCGTAACATCTATCGCGAAGTCCTCAAGTACCTCGAGAGTTCTTTCGGTAGCATCCCAGAATCCATTGATGATCACGCTGGGGTGTACTCCCTCGTCGATCAGTTTCTCTGCCTGTTCAAGGAGTGCACCTGCAAGGACCACCGCACTGGTGGTACCATCGCCGGCAATGTCTTCCTGGGTGCGTGCTACTTCAACGATCATCTTTGCGGTGGGGTGCTCGATGTCCATTCCCTTAAGGATCATGGCACCGTCGTTCGTTATAACGATGTCCCCAACTGCGTTTACCAGCATCTTGTCCATTCCTTTTGGACCAAGTGTTGTTTTGACGATGTCGGCAACTATTTTCGCTGCCTTGATGTTCATAGCAAGTGCATCTTTGCCCTTCGTGCTCTGTTTACGCGGATCTATAATGATCGGCTGACCGCCATATTGTCCTGCCATTGATCTTAAACCTCCTGATAATATAATTAGTGCAATGAGTGATACTTTCGTATATGAATGAATCTAACTGTTTATAGTTCTATAAATACATTACGCATAGTTCCGTATCTCCTACAGGTTCCATCATGGTTGTGGCTGGAACGACTATGCTATGTTCTGTCGTTGTGCTCCCGCGACTACGGCGCTGACGAAAGAAGACATCACCCGGTGATGGAGAACCCTGATATGATTCTACACGACGAACGAATTTAAAGATCAGTCCACATCAAAAAAGCAATCACTGCTGCTTCGTTTTTGTATAATTCGCATCTCCGCCAAAGCCCACATCAACGATTATCCCCTTCTTCACCAGTCCCTTAAGCAGATCCTCTGAACCGGACCGGTTGAGTCCGAACCTGTCGGCAACATCCTTCACAGTAAAATACTCTATCTCATTAATGTAATCCTCTATTTTCTCATCAAGAGTTGTTCTCTGTAGTTCCCTGGTGTGCCAGAACCTGAAGTGATCTGCAGCAGCAAGTGTTTCATTAACGATGAGAATGTCGTTTTTCAAATCGTACAGGTACAGGATGAGACGCTGATGTGTAAAATCCTTTGCCCACTCAATGATATCTTCTTCCCAGACATCATTGACAAGACACAGGCTCATGTACTGGTTTCTGCCAATCGCATTTGCTTTTGACTGAACGAACTGGATGATATCCCGTACGTCATCTCTGGGATGCCAGAACGTCTCAAGCACAAGCGGGGTCTTGAACATGCCGTCCTTGACCACACCACGAATCCTCCTGTTCGTGTGGTCGACCTTCCATGTTTTGTTTGATATGTAATTCCCATTATTTGAGATATCCGGCTGACATTTCGAGTATTTCTGTTCGAGTGTGTTGATGTAGTTATAGAGTTTGAGAGGGTTTCCGTATCCATTTCCATGGTCATATTCCCGATAGGTTCTACAGGATCAGGAGTTGGCTCAGGCTGTTCAATGGTTTCGGTTTTGGTCTCAGTTTCGGTTACTGTCTCAGTCTTGATGGCTTGTGCTTCATCCCTTGCCCTTTTGGATTCCACTTGCTGTGCCCTGTATTCCTGCAGATGTTCCCCTGTGAGGATCACCCGTTCGTTAAAACTTTTTCCCAGTTCATCCACCATATTGTCCAGTGAGAATGTATCTCCCCCCTTCCCGGAGGCAAGTGCATCTTCCATTTCTTTTTTCAGTATGGTAGAGTTTTCGATGAACTGCTTTTCGGCATCATAGAAATCATCCAGGGAACCTTTCCTGCCACCGAAGGTATCGAGATCTGTATTCTCTATCTCCGAAATCATTGAAGTCACCTTGTTCCTGATCTCCCGAAGTTCGGAACTTGCAGCTGCATCCTTTTGCCGATAGGTCTGATGGATAAGTCGTTCAACTATCGTATGGACCTCTTTCAGATTGCTGACCACGGTCTTCCGGTTGGTTCTCTGGAGGTCTTCTGGGATGGTTTCGTGAATGGTCATAATAATTTCTCTTAATGCGGGAACTCACATAACGATCTTACTTGAAGACCTCTCCGAAAACATCCTCTTCCCCGCTTTTCCTGATCTCTTTTTTTGCTTCCGCATACCAGCTGCGTATAGAAGGTTTTCGGCTCTCCAGCACAGTCACAAAATCTCTCATTTCGATCTTGCGCGGCTCTCCTCCGCGCAACGCTTCGCCCAATGGTATGTCTGCCGCCTCCTTACAGATGGCAGCAATGTCGGCGCCGGAATATGATTCTGTTATCTTGGCCAGTCGACCAGCATCCACATCATTGGCAATGGGTCTTTTCTTAAGGTTGATCTTGAAGATCGTATCACGGGCATCGCGATCAGGCTCAGGTATGTACACGAGTTTGCTGAAACGTCCGGGCCGGCGAAGGGCTGGATCGATGGCCCAGGGCTCGTTGGTTGCAGCAAGTATCAGAAGTTTATCATCAGCGGTATCGACACCATCCATCTGGGCAAGGAGCTCGTTCACCACACGTTTGGCGTAATCCTCAGCCTCGCTGCGGCGCCCTGCAATGGAATCTATTTCATCGAAGAATATGATCGCCTTCTCGCAACGACGTGCAGTTTCAAAGACCTTCTTTATGTTCTTTTCAGATGCACCCACCCACTTGCTCACAATGCTGCTGGTCTTCACACTGATGAAATCCGCACCGCATTCCTTTGCAGCCGCCTTTGCCATCATGGTCTTACCGCAGCCCGGTGGACCGTGGAGCAGGATGCCCTCGCCTGCTTTCTGTCCGTATAACTTGTAGAGTTCTGTATGGGTAAAAGGATAGATAATAGCCTTCCTGATATCGTCTTTAACAGTTTCGAGACCACCAATATCGGAGAAACCGATATTTGGGGTATGTTTCATAATAAGGTCATCCTCAGATAATGCGGATTCGTCAGTATCCCCGCTTTCTTCCTTCACTCCTGAACCCGAATACCGGGTACCGGAGCGTTTGAGGGACTGTGCCTTATCGAGAAGATGTTCTGCAAGGTCGCGCTGTGTGTTCCTGTCGGTCTTGTCAGTTGTTACCAGGGATGCTTCGTTGTAGAACTTAGCTGCCTTCAGGTAGAGCTCCCTTGCCCGCGCCTTCTCGTTATCATCTTCTAAGGTTCTTGCAGCTTTTGCATACCCGCGGGCTTGTGCCGCCAGTGAACTTGCAGACTCCAATGTAATCCCTCCACTTATTGATACGTTGTGTGGTGTTTCATTATTCAGAACTTTACCACAACAACGTCAGCTCACTCACTCTCTTTCATCTCAGATTCGATCTTCTTTGATAAATTGTCCTCAGACACGGTATCACTGCTGAGTTCTGCCAGCAGCTCAGCCCTGAGGGAATCCTGCATATCAGAAAGTTCATTTCCACCAGACATAGCAGCATCCATGGACGAGGTCATCATATTTGTTGCACTGTTCACCTTTTCCATTGATGTGCGGATGTTGGTGACTGCACCCTCCAATTTGGCAGTATCAAATCCAAGCTGTTTTTGCCATTTTCCAAGATTATCTCCGATCTCAACGACCTCTTTCAGACCGGTTTCCATCTCTATGACATCTTCCATGGATTGTGCCATCTCCACCATACTGCTGATGGTGTTGACCTGTCCATCTACCATGGAGTGACGACGCGATGCTACTCTGAATTCGCGGTCATTGCCGCTGTTGAGTGCATCCTTTGCCTGTTCACGTGCCTTCTGGCGCTTTTTGATCAGTTCGTTCTCGCGGGCGCTCAATCTCTGCTCTGATATTGCAAGTTTTGTTTTCAGCTCTTCAGGTGACACTTTCTTGAACGGATTCGTAAGTCCCATTTAGAGTTCCTCCTCCATTTTCTTTTGTTTGGCATATCTTATGCATAATTTCAATGCTTCAGATGTATTAATTGCCATTCCCATTTCCACAAGTCCACTTAAATATTGCTTAATATCCTCTGAGACTCTTGCGCTCACTGGGTAGGATCTTTTCATAATATCTCCGCTTGATATACTATAACATATACCATTGTATACAATGGAAAACACTATATATAATACTTGCTATATACATGTAAATAAGGAAACTCATTTTCTACAGGTGCAGAAGATCAAGGAACATAATAGGTGTGCTAAATATGGTATTCAAATGGAAAAAGCAGTCCGATGACATTGCCCGTGTGATATCAAAAAGAGATGTAAGCGGTGTGTTCTCCAAATCGATCATACTTTCCCCCAACGAAAAGGCCGTTATGATCAAGAATGGAGTGGTCGAAGAAATAATCGATAGTGGCAAACTGCGTGTAGGTGGTTTGTTCAAACCAGGTAACATAAGGGCAGATGTCGATGTTGCACTCATGGATACGTCCGTAAAGGATCTTGAATGGGAATACGCTGATATGTGGACCTCTGACGATCAGAACGTGGGGTGCAAAGGTCTCTTGCGGTTCAGGATCCAGGACCCAAAGCATTTTTTCCAGATGTTCTTTTCTTATACAACTCCTGCTAAGAACGGTGAGAGGACACTTTCCATTCAGGATATCTACCAGCATCTTAAGAGCGAGACTATCACCAGAGTACTGGAACCTGAGATAAGACAGGTGAGTATCGAGAACATCTACGGTAACCGGGATCTTCAACTTACAATGGAGAACGAACTGGAGATGCAACTCAAGTCCACCCTTACCATGTGGGGACTTGAATTGATGAAGTACACGGTGCAATGGGATCTTGGAAGCTATGCAGAGGTCATGGCGAAGAGGAACGAATACCAGACCCATGAAGAGCTCAAAGAGATGGATACACTTTCCATTGAAGGTGATCATGAACGTGCGGGGAGAGTGGATGTAGCAGGAGTTCGTGCAGAGCAGGCAACAGTTTCTGCCGGGGTGGATTTTGAGAGGGATCAGCAGTTAAAAGGTGTGAAATCACAGCTTGAGATCGAACGTCTGGAGGATGAATCGGACATCAGGGCAGCCCGTGAAGCCCTTAAGTTAAAAGAAGACATGCATCTTTCCAAAGCCAGAGGTGTGCGCGCCGAGCTTGAAGTGGAACAGGATATGCAGGATCGGGAACACGCACGTGATATGGAATATGTCAGAACTGTTACTGAGGCGGGTGGTGCTGATACGGCAAAGACCATCAGCGAAGGGCGCGAGTTTGGCAGTCTATCACCGGAACAGATCGCAGCACTGGCCAAGGTCAAGGAAAGCGAGGCAAGAGCAAAGGATGACAAACTCGATCTTATGATGAAAGTGGAAGACCGTGAACGTGAAGATTCCTATCGAAGACAGGATCTGGACTCGAAGATGATGGGTGCTGCACAGGCAAAAATGTCTCCCAGCGTTCGCAAATGTCCAGCCTGCGGCACGACAATACCGGCTGAAGCTAACTTCTGTGGGCAATGTGGAACTAAGATGTGAATATATGAGCAATATCTATCTATGTAGCCGGGTCGAAAGTATTGTTTTGGTTATGTAAAGATGCTGAGATAGCTGGTGATATATATAGTAAATACAAATACTGCAATACGGGTATCAATAGGGTCAGTTTTAAATTATACACATGAATTGGGATCAGGCAGGAATTTCTGTGCGGACTGTGAGATCATATTTGAGTAACAATTCCAATGTGTTTATTTGAAGAAGCAGGTCAATGTAAGTTTTGAATATTAGAAGGTCTTAATTATAATTGAGACAAATAGAAGCAGGATAAAACAACGATAACAGGTGTCACAAATTGAGGATCAAAGACCTAGGGACCATTTTGAAAGTGTTTGTGTTGATCAACCTGATATTTGTCAATGCTACAATAGCCCCGGCGGTGGATGAGTATATACTGACGGAAGGGGAAACAATTGAGCTCAGCGATAGGTATTACCTGAACGTTATTTCTGTGGATACATATTATGATTATGTGCAGTTATCAATAACACGAGACCGGATAGTCCTGATCGATTGGATTTATTATAAGGACGATAGCTTTTATTATGATGACGATTACCTGACCCTGAGTTTTGATATTGTAAAGACAAGATCAGATTCATATGCTGATTATGTTGTGATATCAAATATCTACCATTATTCCAAGATGGGTAATTCAGGTTCTACTGTCATACCGGCAGTATCTGAAAAGGCCGATGTTGACTACCGTCCGACTTATGTTTACGATCCGGTTTCCGATGTTTCTTCAACGGATCAAAATGTGGAGGATGCCGTTGGTATTGTCATGGTAGTGGTGTTCTGGATACTTGTTTTTATAGTGGCAAGAAAAGTGGGAAGACGGATAAAACGTAGAAGGGAGAGTAAGTCTTCATCTAAAAAAGGGGTTCCGTCTCCATCACTAAATCCCATGTCAGGAAAAACAGTTCCTGCACCCGTCAAACAAAGAACACAAGGACCCGCATCCTCAAAGGTCGAGTCAGGCTTTGTTAAAGTAAAATCTGCCTTTTATTATAAAGGTGCCATGATATTCTATAAGGTCAAGGTAGAGAACCACACCACAGAACCGATAGGTGACATCAGGATCAACCTTTTAGTTCCTGATGTATTCATGCTAAGAACTAAGGAATTATCCATTTCCATGCTTGAACCGGATGAAGGCAAGACTGTTACGTTCAAGATAAGACCCACAGGGGAATGTGGCGAATGTAATGTCTCTGGTGATATCAGTTATTATGACTATAACACCAAAAAACATAAGAGATGTGATATGAACAGCAGGATGATATCTATCATATGTCCGGTCTTCAAGATCAAAGAGGTTGATGAAGGTTCATGGAGACAGGCTGTCAGTGATATGCTTATGGCCGAGGAGGATTCAAAAGATCTCGGAATACCTTCCGAGAACCTGTTCGACATCGTTACAAGGGTCCTCAGGGATATGAACATGTATATGGTCAAACCCGAAATAACTTCCACTCCGCAGTTGTTCACAGGTGTTGCAAGGTTCTATGCGGAGGGTATTGCAGACATGCGGTATGCAGCCTACGTTGAAGTGGTGGGCAAACGAAGATCCCGTCTGATCCTGAAAACGTGGGCTGAGAAGGAAGATGCACTTACCGGTTTCTATCACAAGATGCTTGAAGAGATCGAAAGGAGGATCGATATCAGGATATTTGTGGATGAGGGTCTCACACAGTACAACATCAATAGAACAACGATCCAGGACAGTGTCATACAGCGTTCGAAAATAGGTGCACAAAAACGCCTTTGTCCACAGTGTGGCAGGGAAGCAATGGATGATGAGAAATTCTGTATGGAATGTGGTGCAAAGCTTGAGTGAATTTCAGGAAAAGGGGCCAGTTTCAACAATAATATATAAATGAAATTTTGTTTGTAACTTTTATTGGAAGTACTGTAGCTCATATTAAATCATCCCCTATATTTCCCATTCAAAACCTTTAACATATAACCCCTCCAATTCGGGTCTATGCTATATTTTGTAGGACTTGGTCTTTTTGATGAGACTGATATTTCCCTGAAAGGTTTACGAACGATCCAGAATGCTGATAAGGTCTATGTGGAGTTCTATACATCCAATCTGTTGGGCACGGATATCGAGAAGATGGAGGAACTCTACCAGAAGAAGATCCATGTGCTCACTCGTGAGGATGTGGAACAACATCCTGACTGGTTGCATGAGGCAAAGGATAAGGACGTAGTTTTCCTGACCGGCGGAGACACAATGGTCTCCACTACCCATGTGGACCTTCGGCTGCGTGCAATTGATCTGGGTATCAATACCGCATTGATCCATGGTGCATCCATCGCATCGGCCATCTGTGGTCTGTCTGGATTGCAGAACTACCGATTTGGCAAGTCAGCTACTGTCCCTCATCCGTACACCAGCAGCCGTGGCAAGACCATTATCTCAGAGACCCCTTATGACACGATAAAAATGAATATGGAAAATGGACTTCACACCGCTGTTTTTCTGGATATCGACAAGGATAGGGGTTTCATGACGGTCAACAGGGCACTTGAGCTACTACTTGAAATGGAATCCCGGCGCTCAGAGGGTGTGATGGAGAACTGTCTTGCTGTTGGAATTGCACGCGCAGGTTCTGAGAATCCCACTGTTCGGGCGGATTTCGCACTGTCCCTGATAGATGTGGACCTCGGAGCGCCGCTGCATATACTTGTGATACCGGCATCGTTGCATTTCATCGAGGCCGAAGCTCTCGTAAAACTGGCAGATGCGCCCAAAGAGATCTTGCATCTGACAGAGGCCTGATAATAAAACATAATTAGTATAAGGCATATTGGGTACCTGAAATGATCGTTGGCGAGAGGCTATAATGGTAAGCGGTTCAGTAGGCGTTATATTTGGAGAGACTGGAACACTAGATTTAAAGTTCCTAATATCAGATAGTACTGCAGTTATGAGGGGAGAATACGTTAAGGCTTGGCATGAGACTGATGGCTGGGTCCTTGCACATGTTCTTTCCATTACTCGTTCCAGTGACTCATACTCGTTCGAGGATGCAAAAGGGGGTAGCCGAAAGGACAAGAGCGGAGACCGTATCCTGGCAGAGGCAACGGTTATAGGTACCAGGGATCGTTCTGGTCTCCTGAAGGCACCGCTGACGCCATTCAGTCCGGGAGATCCTATATATAAGGCAGATGATGATCTCATTCGCACTGTGCTCGGTCTGTCCGGGAACGAGATGTACATTGGACTTCTGAATGGTACGGATATTCCCATCCACCTGAATGTGAACAGTCTTGTCCAGAAACATTGCAGCATCCTTGCGAAGACCGGAAGTGGAAAATCATATACTGCTGCCGTCCTGCTTGAAGAATTGATCGATCGGGATATTCCTCTGTTGATCATTGACCCTCATGGTGAGTATTCTTCATTGAAGGAGAAAGCTTCCAAGAATGCAGATTTCAAGAAATATGGTGTTTCTGCAAAGGGGTATGGTTCGAAAGTGACAGTATATACTCCTGCGAACAAGGCGATCAATCCATCAGCTGATAAGGTATTCCGGTTAAATGGCATAAGCCCGAAGGTGAAGGAGCTGACGGCGATTTTCCCGGACAACTATACTAGTACACATATGGGTATCCTGTATGAGTCGGTACAGAAGCTCCGGGCAGAGATGGAGACGTATTCCCTTGATGATATCATCATCGAGGTTGGTAATAACGAGAGTAAGGCCAGATGGAATGTGATAAGTCTGCTGGAGGACATACGTGAGATGGACATCCTTTCCACAAGTCCTACGTCGGTGGAGGAACTAATGCAGAGGGGACGGGTGTCTGTGGTCGATTTTAAGGGAGTGCCACCTGATATCCAGAGCATGATCGTGGCCCGGTTATGTGAATCACTGTTCGAAGCACGAAAGATGGGACGCATCCCCCCTGGCATGCTGGTAGTAGAGGAGGCACACAACTTTGCTCCTGAAAAAGGATTCCGTAAAACGGCAAGTACCGAGGTGTTGAGAACCATTGCGTCCGAGGGACGTAAATTCGGTCTGGGAATGATGATCATATCCCAACGTCCGGCCAGGGTTGATAAGAATGTCCTATCACAGTGCGGTACCCAGATAATAATGAAGGTGACAAATCCCAATGATCTCAAGTCGATCAGCAAAGGGCTCGAAGGCGTGAATTCGTATGTTGAGGACGAGCTTATTCGTCTGCCGCCAGGTGTGGCTATGCTTGTGAGCAATGATATCGAACGGCCTATTCTTGTGGATGTGCGTGTAAGGAAATCAAAACATGGTGGTGAATCTGTGAATGTTCTCAAAGGTTCATGGTCTGTTGCAAAAGGTCCTGTTGCAAAAGCTTCCACAACGAAACCTCCATCCCCGGTTACTGTCGAGAATAGGTCCGATGAGGAGCAGCTCACACCTCCTCCTAAAAGGGAACCCCGTCGACAGCAGGATGGGGAAAAAGGAAAACTTTTCAGTAAGATATTTGGTTCGAAACGGTAACGTTCTTAAGTAGTAACATATATATGGTGTTGAGAATTGGCAGCAGATATAAATGAAAAGGTTGAGAGGTATGAGAGGTTGCTGAAAGAAGCCCTCGAAAAAGCTGACATAGGCCCTATCCAGGGTTCACATATGCGTTCTGTGGCAGAGGATTTCGAGAATATGGCCCGGTCATACTATGAGGATGGTACGTATTTTGTTGAGTCCGGGGACCCTGTAAATGCACTGGTATGTTTCAGTTATGGTCATGCCTGGCTTGATGCAGGGGCAAAACTTGGTGTTTTTGATGTTGACGATGAAATACTGTTCACGATATAAGCAATTTAATAATTTAGCAATTTGATAGTATTACATGATCGTAAAGATAAATAATGAATCAGTGAAGAGATAAACACGGAGAAAGAGATATGTCGAATTACAATGTTACCCTTGAAGCGGCTTGGTTGGTTAGGGATATACAAACTGCAGATGATGCTATAGGCGTTGCGATCTCGGAAGCGGGTAAGCGTCTGAACCCTAAACTTGATTTTGTGGAAGTGGAAGTGGGAATGACGTTATGTCCTGCTTGCAAAGAACCATTCAGCAGTGTGTTCCTGGCAGCCAATACTGCGATTGTTGGACTTGTACTTGATATGAAGGTATTCGATGCGGAGAGTGAAGAACATGCATCACGGATCGGAAAGTCCGTTGTGGGCAAGGCAATGCGTGATGTTCCACTGAAGGTCATTGAGGTCGAGGAGTTCGATAAGGATCGATCAGGTTGATCGGTATGAACAGCGTAATCTCTGTTGTAGGGCATGCGGCACTGGACTATCTCTTTGATGTAGAGGGGGTGGCCGGGCCACATGAGTCATATCCCATTGTCGATTATGAGGTACATTTTGGTGGAGGAGCTGCGAACATCGCAGTTGCGATAGCGGTACTTGGCGGGGATGCACAGCTCATATCTGCAGTTGGGGATGATCTTTCCACTTCCGGCTATGAAGATCATCTGATCTCAATGGGTGTGGACCTGTCCTTGCTGTACCGACTTGAGGGCG
This sequence comes from Methanosarcinaceae archaeon, assembly GCA_021106765.1. Lineage (GTDB taxonomy): Archaea > Halobacteriota > Methanosarcinia > Methanosarcinales > Methanosarcinaceae > JAIOTO01. The sequence continues at coordinate 9,919 of JAIOTO010000108.1, read as the reverse complement.
AAAAGAGTACCAAAGCTTTTGTGTACACTGATGGACAACACAATCAAGCGACATATTTTTACTGGGGATCTTCTGCACACCTGCAGGAGCTTGAACCTCCCACAGTGGATTTTGTGCATCTGGCAACCTCGGAATCCAGTTTCAATGCGCGGATTGCGAAGAAAGCAGGTTTCGTCTCTTTTGATCCCGGGCAGGATCTGGTGACATACCCGCTTGAAGATCTTGAGACGATACTGGATAATACTGACATCCTCTTCACAAACCGACATGAGATCAAGCGTGTATGTAAGATGACAGGCAGATCGTTTTCGGATCTTAAAGATGATATCGATGTTATTGTGGTTACCTATGATGCAGAAGGGAGCAGGATACATACGGCTGACAATGAATATTTCATTCCTGCGATCGTTGTTGATGCCCTGGACCCAACCGGTGCAGGCGATGCCTATCGGGCAGGTTTCCTGCTGGCTTACACAAAGGGTTATTCTCTGGATGTCTGCGGTAATATTGGTTCTACTGTCGCCTCTTTTGCAGTGGAGACCATCGGTTGCCAGACCGATCTGCCAACATGGGAAATAATGGAGTCACGATTCGAAGAGAATTTCGGAAAACTGCAGATCCCTGAGTGAAGGGTGTTTTTTTACATGAAGATGCTCATGTTCCATCAAGATCAGACTGTCAAATCCGGGATTGATCAAATATAGCAGTATAAAAAAAATCAGAATGTCGTGTGATTGTCCATAAGGACGATCACAGACATTGTTCTATATTTATTACCTTTCGTCGCAACTTATTTTTCTTCATTTTCCAGGACAGCATGTGCTGCAGCCAGTCGTGCGATCGGTACACGGAATGGTGAACAACTGACATAGTCCAGTCCAATATTATGGCCGAACTTGATCGATCTTGGTTCTCCACCGTGTTCACCACAGAGTCCGATCTTAAGATCGGGTCTTGTGGATCTTCCTTTTTCTATACCGATCTTTATCAGTTGCCCTACACCTTCCTGGTCAAGGACTGCGAACGGATCGTTCTCAAGGATATCCTCCTCGTTATAATATGGCAGGAATGTGCCAGCATCATCCCGACTGAATCCAAAGGTTGTCTGTGTCAGATCATTGGTGCCAAATGAGAAGAACTCTGCCTCGATTGCTATCTGGTCAGCTGTAAGTGCGGCACGTGGTAGTTCTATCATTGTACCTACATGATATTCCAGTTCCACATTCTTTTCCTTCATGACTGTTTTCGCAACAGGTATCAGGTCATTTTTGACTACCTCGAATTCGTTGGTATGACTTACCAGGGGGATCATGATCTCGGGTTCGATGTTCATACCCTCGAGATTGAGCTCACAGGCAGCTTCGATAATGGCACGTACCTGCATCTCGTAGATCTCAGGATAGGTTATGCCAAGACGACAGCCTCTGTGCCCGAGCATTGGGTTTATTTCGCTAAGGGATTCCACCCGATCGATCACTTTCCTGACCTCATCGATATCATCCTGGGATGCATTGTTCGCTTTTAGTTCCCTGATCGTTTTGGTGAGTTCCATGTGTTTTGGCAGGAATTCGTGCAGTGGTGGGTCAAGGAGTCTGATTGTCACTGGATGGCCTTCCATGGCACGGAATATGCCAATGAAATCCTCTCTTTGCATGGGCAGGAGTTTATCCAGAGCCGCCTTACGTGCTGCGGTATCCTTTGCCATTATCATCTCTCGCACAGCAGGAATACGGTCCTCTCCAAAGAACATGTGCTCCGTCCGGCACAATCCGATCCCTTCGGCACCGAAGTCTCTGGCAGCCGTTGCATCGTGTGGCGTATCGGCATTGGCCCGGATCTTCAGGGTGCGCACCTCATCGGCCCATTTTAGTATGTCATCCATATCATCTGTCACACCAGGCTCGACGAGTTCTACTTTTCCTATGATGACATTACCGGTACTGCCGTCGATGGTAATGAAGTCTCCTTCTTTTATTTTGATATCCTTGACGGTGAGGATTCCCTGGTTCATGTCGATTGTTATGTCACCGCAGCCTGCAACACAGGGTTTTCCCATACCACGCGCAACGACGGCTGCATGCGAGGTCATTCCACCACGGACCGTGAGCACACCTTCGGCTGCGTTCATGCCACCGATGTCCTCGGGGGACGTTTCCGTCCGCACTAGGATTGTCTTGATGCCGTCCTTTACCTTCTCTTCAGCATCCTCTGCCGTGAATACGATCTTACCCACTGCGGCTCCCGGTGAGGCGGGCAGACCAGTTGCTACCACATCAAGTGAGATATCGGGATCGATCATTGGGTGCAGGAGTTTATCGATCTGATCAGGGTCCACACGCATCAGGGCGGTCTTTTTGTCGATAAGGCCCTCTTCTACCATTTCTGTGGCGATACGGATGGCTGATATGGCTGTTCGTTTACCTGTCCTGGTCTGAAGCATGTACAATTTGCCTTCCTGGATAGTGAACTCGATATCCTGCATGTCCCTGTAATGTTCTTCTAGTTTATGTTGGATGTCTTCAAGTTGACCATATATTTCGGGCATGTTATTCTTCAGATCATCAATCGGTTTAGGTGTCCTGATACCTGCTACAACATCCTCTCCCTGTGCATTGATCAGGTATTCCCCGAAGAATCTTTTCTCTCCGGTGGCAGGGTCGCGTGTGAACGCCACACCTGTCCCGGAATTGTTGCCCATGTTACCATAGACCATGCTCTGGATATTTACACCGGTACCCCACTCGCCCGGGATCTTGTTGATCTTGCGATATTTGATGGCACGCTGGTTGTTCCAGGAACTGAACACGGCATTGATGGACATCTGGAGTTGTTTCCTTGCGTCCTGGGGGAATGGTTCACCAGTGTGCTTCTCGATCAATTTCTTGAATTTCTCGGTCAGATCTTTCAGTGCATCAATATCAAGCTCAGTGTCCAGCGTGATACCAAGTTCCTTTTTCTTCTCATCAATAAGAGATTCGAACTCATTATACTCTATACCAAGCACAACGTCAGCGAACATTGTGAGGAAGCGTCTGTAACTGTCATATGCAAAACGTTCGTTCCCTGTCCGAGTGGCAAGTCCAGCCACGGATTCATCGTTAAGGCCGAGGTTTAGAACGGTATCCATCATTCCTGGCATGGATATCCGGGCACCTGATCTCACTGATAATAGGAGTGGATTCTCAGGATCCCCGAATATCTTGCTATCCTCTTTCTCGAGTTTTTGGATTGACCTATCGATCTGTTCCATTAACCCCGAAGGATATTGATTGTTTTCCAGGTATAGAACACAGACCTCAGTAGTTATTGTAAATCCTGATGGCACAGGAATTCCAATATTTGCCATCTCTGCCAGGTTTGCACCTTTACTCCCAAGCAGATTTTTCATACTGCTTTTCCCTTCAGTTTCATTATTTCCAAAATGGTAGACGAATTGTTTATCAACCACGAAATATCCTCCCATGGAACAGGTTCATATTAGTACTCGGTGCTTCAAAGAGTTTATTTTATTTTAAGTTTGCCGACTTAATGGATATTTTGGTACCGGGTATGAACTCTATTTTAGTATATACGTTTTAATATATTTTATAAATGTATATATTATGAGCTGACTATTAAAGAGATTGCGATATACTTATATAGTACTGATTATATCTATAAATAGTTTCAAAACGACTTATATGTTGCAAATGGGATGATCTATGAAAAGGCTCGGGACAGTATTAACGGTGTCAGGAAGCAAGAAACTAATTGTCAGGGGGGACGCTACGTCAATCAGATCCATTGGAGACATGCCATCCCTCAATTCGGCCGTTGTAAGCAAAACGGTAACGACAATTGGTAAAGTCGCTGCTATTATGGGACCTGTCGACCGTCCATATATTGCGGTCAGAGCATTTAATGATATGTCTGCTCATGAGCTAAGGTCCTATGTCAAAGAAAAAGTTTACATTCGATAATTGAGTGTGTTGCTTATCGATATTAATGGCGTAGTTGCAATATATTGTTGCTTTTTGTGAAATATTTATAATCTTCATCTAATAAAACAGAGGTATTGATAAAAATGGTAGAAGTTGAAAGAGTACGCTATTCTGATACTTCAGAGCGAGACAAAATGCGTGCTATGATCAAGGCGCGTAATCAGAAGGAAAAGAGTGCTGAAGTAGTGGAGACAGTAATGGAATGTCCGGAGTGCGGAAGTCGTAATCTGGACCGGGATTATGAACGAGCTGAGCTTGTGTGCAGTAACTGTGGACTTGTTGTTGATGCGGACTTTGTCGACGAGGGGCCTGAGTGGCGTGCATTCGATCACGATCAGCGCATGAAGCGTTCTCGTGTCGGTGCTCCGATGACCTATACCATCCACGACAAAGGTCTTTCCACAATGATCGACTGGAGGAACAGGGATTCCTATGGGAAGTCCATATCCTCCAAGAATCGTGCACAATTATACCGATTGAGAAAATGGCAGCGTCGTATCCGTGTAAGCAATGCTACGGAGAGGAACCTGGCGTTCGCACTGTCCGAACTGGACAGGATGGCCTCAGCTCTTGGTCTGCCGCGTACTGTACGTGAGACTGCTGCTGTGGTCTATCGAAAGGCCGTTGACAAGAACCTGATACGTGGAAGGAGTATTGAAGGTGTGGCTGCCGCAGCGTTGTATGCAGCATGTCGCCAGTGCAGTGTACCCAGAACACTGGATGAGGTCGGTGAGGTTTCAAGGGTCAGTCGAAAGGAGATCGGACGTACCTATCGTTTCATTTCCCGTGAGCTGTCGCTGAAACTGATGCCAACATCCCCTATCGATTATGTTCCAAGGTTCTGTTCGGGTCTGAACCTTAAAGGAGAGGTGCAGTCCAGAGGCGTAGAGATCCTGCGTCAGGCATCCGAGAAGGAGCTGACCAGTGGTCGAGGTCCAACCGGTGTGGCCGCCGCTGCGATCTATATCGCGTCTATCCTGTGCGGTGAGCGCAGGACCCAGCGTGAGGTGGCGGATGTTGCCGGCGTGACCGAGGTTACCATCCGGAACCGCTATAAGGAATTGGCAGAGGAACTGGATATCGAGATCATACTTTGATCTGGTATTAATGTGTTCGGAGGACCGCAGAACGATCATGATGGACATGTTCTGCTCTCTTTCATTTTTTTTAATTATATCATTTTCTGATCCATGTTCGAAATCCTGGATATGCTGTTAATAGGCTTTGTAGTGGGCCTGACCGGTGCACTGGTGCCAGGCCCAATGCTCTTTGTGACCATAGATAGTTCCCTGAAGAGGGGATGGATCGCTGGTCCGCAGGTATTCCTCGGACATGCCATGATCGAATTTCTGGTATGCTTGTTGATCATTTATGGTATGACATCGTTCATAGGCGAACGGGAGATGTCTGTGATCTCTATTGTGGGCGGCTCTGTTCTCATAGTGTTCGGTGTCCTGACGGTCAAACAGGCAAGGGGTGCATGCGATGAGCTGCATACTCATAATGAAGTGATCACTAATCCGGTGTATGCAGGTTTTTTATCTTCGGCGTCCAACCCTTATTTCTGGGTATGGTGGATGGCTGCAGGCAGCGCCCTTGTGCTAAAGGGACTTGAAGCAGGAATACTGACAGTAGTGTTCTTCATGATAGGGCACTGGTTGGCGGACATTGGTTGGTTCACTGCAGTATCTGCTTCTTTTAGCCGTGGCAGAGGGTTGATGTCTGCAGGCATGTACCAAAAGGTCTTGTTTTCATGTGGTGTCTTCCTGATCGGTTTCGGCGCCTGGTTCATTGTGTGGTGATGTGCCTATGGAACAGTTATGCGTGAGGGTTGCAAAAAAGAGTGGAGAACCGGCCCGCAGGGCTCTTATGGAGCTGGGACTTATTGATCATTCTGCCAGGATCGCCTCAGATAATGATTTTCTTTATTTTCCGCTATTGGGGGAACTGCCTGCTGACTATCTGGCTGTTCTGCCTGGCAATGCCAGAGTGATAGGGCACGAGTTCTGCCAGCAGGAGCAGCAGCTCAAACTGGATGATGTTCTTGGATTCACACCACATTATGAGGTGGTGGGTGCTATCGCCATCATCGAAGCCGATGAGCCACATGCAGAAAGGATCGCCCAGACACTGATCGATTTTCATCCTCACATAAAGACGGTACTGGGTGCCACATCTGCCGTCGAAGGCGAATTCCGCACGCGTCAGTTCCGTGTGCTTGCGGGGGAGGATCGGACCGAGACCATTCACAAGGACCATGGTTGCCGATATATGGTGGACCTTGCTCGTGCATATTTCACTCCCCGTCTCTCAACGGAAAGGCAGCGCATCGTGGCGCAATTGGAACCCGGATCAGTGGTGGTGGATATGTTTGCGGGTGTGGGTCCCTACACTATCCCGGCTGCCCGCAAATGTCATAATCTTATTGCTATTGATAAAAATCCGGATGCGGTTCGTTTTTTGAGAAAGAATGTCGATATGAACTCGGTGGAAAATGTAGAGGTGATCGAGGGTGACGCGAACGATGTGGCTCGTGACAAGGAAGGCGTGGCAGATCATGTGATCATGAACCTGCCTCACAGTGCCTATGAGTTCCTGGATGCTGCAATCACGATGGTCAGACATGATGGTGTCATTCATTATTATGCAATGACGCCTGAGGACGATCTGTTCGAGAGTTCCATCAAATTGATACATGAGGCTGCTCACAGGGTCGGGCGCACTATCAAGGTGCTCAATACTCGCACGGTCCGGTCATATGCACCTCATCAGTATAATGTGTGCATCGATGTAAAAATCGATTGATCGGAGCGAAACGGTTAAATCATAATATCTGTATTAGAATACATCCGGTGCCGCCGTGGCTTAGTGGTATAGCGACTGATTCGTAATCAGTAGGTCGAGAGTTCGAATCTCTCCGGCGGCTCTTTACAATCGATCTGATGCCTCTATTTTGCTCTTACTCCGATCACGATCTGTCCATGTGGACATCCATCTGTGGGAATGGTATCTCTATTCCATTATCTTTGTATATATTGAGAATGCCGTTGGTCATGTTGAATTTAACAGTCCAGAAGTCCTCGGTATCTGTCCAGGCCCTTAATTGCAGGTTCACGGATGAGGTGGCAAGTTCCGTGGTCACTACTGCTGGAGCGGGGTCATTCAGTATTAGTGGATGTTTGTTCATGAGGTCAAGGGCAATCTTGATGGCAGTCTCCAAATCTGCACTATAGCTGATGCCAACGTCAACACTGACTCGTCGTGTGGGCATCCGTGTGGCATTGATGATGGGTTCATTCCAGATAAGCTTGTTCGGGATGGTGACCAGCTGGTTGTCCGGTGTTAGCAGCTCGGTTGCCATGATCCCGACGGACGATACTGTACCGGATATGTCATTGATCTTTACGTACTCGTCCTTATCAATAGGGCGTAGGGTTGCGATCCATACGCCTGAAGCAAGGTTTGTTAATGTATCCTGCATTCCGAAACCCAGTATCAGGCCAATGACTGCGGAGAGGCCGACGACCACTGAACTGATGTCGAAGTCCAGTGTGGATACTGCTATGAGAAAGATGGCTACGTACAGCATTGCAGAGAAGAAACGTGTAAGGAATTCGGCTACCAGTACTGGTAGCTCGGTTTTGCTCAATCCCTCCCTGAACATCCGGGAAAGTACGCCAGATATGAGATAGCCGATCACCACGACCAGCAGTGCAGCTATGAGGTCGGTGATGCCAATGTCTGTAAGGGGTATGTTATAGGATAAGATAGATGCTTGGGCCATATCGTGTTCTCCTTATTTCTTTATTGAACAAGGGGCAGATAGATAGATATCATTTTAATGTGTTCGGTCATTTGAATACCGAAAAACTGTATATTATTGTAGTATGTATGTCGTTCATATTATGCATCCTTCTACAATGTTCATCCGATCTTCCATTTGAAATAGTCACCGAAATATTCATTTATCTTCTGTAGAACGATACACAATTTTCAATATGAGTCTAGTTGAGATCGTATGAGGTCCTGGTGTTTCTTTTCCAGGAAACTGTAGACTGAGCCGTGGTTGGCTCCGCTGATCAGCATCTCAAATGCAGTCCGCATTATCTGGTTTTGCTCGGGATGGCCAATGATGCTGATAGTCTTGCCGTAGATGGAGATCTTAACCCCTATCAGACGTTCAGCGATCTCTCTGGTCTTTCCTTTTTTCCCTATGATCCTTCCTTTCAGACGTATCATTTCTTTTTGGGTAGTCGCATATTTTGAGAGATCTATCACATCGAGCATGAGCATATCATCGTCTAACAGACTGAGTGTCTTGTCAGGGTTAAATCCGCGGGCAATGGCCTTGACTACGTCAAGTGCTCGCATTGCTTCGACGGGTTTATCGCCGGGGATTACCTCCACCACGCCGGTTTCGCCATCGATCTGGAGTGTGGATGCTGTCTTTTCTTCAATGATCTGTTTGATACGGCCTTTGGGTCCGATTATTGCACCTATTCTGTCCTGTGGTACTTTTATGTAGGTCATGTTTTATTCACCTTGAGATCCTGGTATTAATTATTCGTTATTTTAGTCTGTCAGTCAGATCCAATTCATTCTGAACTGTTTATTATGTATGTGTATAACTCTTCTGGCGATGTATTGATCTTATATCGTTTAAAGTATCGTATAATGTTCTCAACATCTCGCCTCAAAAAGTAGTCTGCTCGCGGGTGTTCGAGAGTTACGGCCTGGCCTACATCGATGATGATCGGACTCAGATCGTGGGTGTCTATCATGATGTTGTACTCGCTCAGATCTCCGTGAACAAGCTTTGCTTTTTGATATAACATCCGCATGTATTTCGTTACTGTATGATATATCCGTTGTCCATCTTCTATGTCGAAGGATACGTATTTGAGTAATGGATATGCTTTCCCGTCATCTCCCATGAATTCCATTACCAGTATGTTCCGCTCGGTGATCATTGGTTCTGGTACGCGTATTCCTGCTTCTTTTGCGCGTATCAGATTTCTGTATTCCTTTTTCGTCCATGCAAAGATTATGTCTTTTTTTGCATTTCGAATGTTCGAGAAACGTGGATCACCCAGTATGTAGTCTTCCATTGCTCTGAAGGTACTTGATGATATACGGTATATCTTGATCGCAAGCTCTTTGTCCTCTCCTTCGGCGAGGAAGACATTGGCCTCTTTACCAGTGCTGATGGGACCGCCAAGTGCTTCGATATATCTTTTTCTAAAAAGCTTGTGGAGTGCATTAAGTGTTGCTTCATCGAATACGTTATCTTTTACTTTAAAATGGTCTGAATCTTTGTTCTTGGTACGCATTTGATTAATTTTGTTGTCGATGTGCTTCAAACTCTTATCAATAGTCCTCGTCATATTTTACCCTTTCATGTGGTCATTCTGGCAAAATTCGATTTGCCCCATTTCGGAGAGGTCAAGTGTTAAGGTGACCATGAATTATGGAGTATGTTCCCTAAGGTGATATGTATTGTTAAAGATTGCGTATCTCTATTGTCTGATCAGTCTTCAGTGCTGTAATATGTGTATACTTGTTTGGAACTTTTGGTGTGATGGTGCTGGACCAATGGTCATCGAAATGAATTTCAATACGAAATCTATATATGTAAGTGTGAGTATGTAGAGTCCTCGCAAGACGAATGGGACAATATGTTTATTGTGCAGTGTCTCCCGTCTGAAGAGAATATGTTCATTCATGTATGTGCCTTTCAATAGGTATATATGCAATGAGTATGTTGTAGTATTCCCGTGATTTGCACGGGAAAATAATTGATCATTTGTTGATCATACCTTTAATGGAGACCGGAGCTTTTTCGGTCTGACGTTGGATTTGGCAGTTCGGTTAATTCTGATCGGTAGTGTATAACTACAAAGAATTAACCAACTAAATGTGCAAAGACTCTTTTGAAGAGT
>JAIOTO010000046.1 GCA_021106765.1 Methanosarcinaceae archaeon | reverse complement strand
ATGCCTTCTTCTGTCAGTTTCCTGATATGATATCTGACACCATCTACTGTGATATCCAGATATCCTGCAATTTCATCCTTTGTAATGCCAGGATCTTGCCTGATGAGGCGTAATATCTCATCCCGTGTTTTGGGGGTAGTTTTGGGGGTAGTTTTGGGGGTAGTTCCTCTCAATCTGTAAAATACTACTAAAAATCCCGTTTTAAGGTCTTTGAATTCAACCTTCACGTTGCTGGCATGCCCTGATCACGGGGCGGGTGCCCAGGATTATTGCTAGTTTCATGGATTGGGTCCGGGATTTGTTTTTTGAATTACGTTTTCAAACAGCAGCCGTAACATTGGCTGAGGGAAGTATCGGAGCGTAGCGGAGATACTTCGGTGCGCCCTTCCGAGGCGCAACTCGGAATGTCGATATTACACTTTTTTACTGATCTCTATCCTAAAAACATAGATAACTTTAAAATACGTGAAAACTGAACTGACTATTAATGATCAGGAAAAGAGACAGACTTTACAAAGATCTGCTTAAAAAGGAAGTTGTAACATCCGGGGAAATTAAAAAAACAGCTCTTGAGATCGTTGAACTGACGCTCAGTCCTGCACTCATTCCAAAATACATTTATGGCGAATATACAGCCAAACTGCTCGAAGAAGGAAAACTTCAGAAGATCAGAAAGGGGCTATATGGGGTCCTGTCTCCATTGGAAGAACCAACAAAACACATTTCAGATAAGTTCATTATCGCAGGTAAGATCAGGGATCGCTATTATCTTGGATTTCACTCTGCTCTTGAATATTATGGATCAGCATACAGTCATTATAACGAAGTGTACATTACGATCCTCCCCGCAGATCGTTTTTATCCTTTTAAGTACCAGCACCTCAATTTTAAGCCTGTCTTTACGAACGACATTTCATTTTGCATCGAATCAAAAAAATACCGTAATACTGATCTGAAAGTGAGCAGCAAAGAACGCACTTTTATCGATTGCGTGGACAGACCAGATTATGCTGGTGGATGGGAAGAATGTCTCAAAAGTCTCAGTGTTTTAAGTGGACTTGATTTTAATAAAATTATTGACATTCTCGGCATGTATAACAAAAAAAATCTTTATGCCAAAGTTGGTTTTGTACTCGAATTATTACGTGAGCATTCTGTGTTCTATGAACATCTAAGCGATGGATCATTGAACAAGATCAAAGCACATAAACCAAAAGCCCCAAAGTACATTGAAAGATCAGTCCCCAGTACTTTGAATAAGGATTGGAATCTCTACGTTCCGGTAGAGTTCACCAAAATATCGTTAAAAACATAGTTACCACACGCGCGAAGCGCGGCATGTTCCTCCACCCCTATGAAGAATACCAAAACCCACAACCGGACAACCGCACCTGCATCAACCCCCAACACCGTGCCAGTTCCAAGCGACACACAAACAAACATGTGATCGAAGCGTAAAACCCCTGGTCTGCATGAAGGGTGTTTCTAATTCACACTTACGGTCCTCCGCAGCTCGATCACTTTTGCAACACCGAAACGGGTGCAAAAGGCATGATCGCATAAGGGACGCATCGAAGCACGACCCGGCTCATCGAACGTGGTCCGATAAAGGTATAACTCGAAACGATCGCGTTCTCCCAATGCTTGTCAATACGTTTTGAATATGAATATTTGTCTAAAATGGTGCAAATTGCTTATGCTATGACTTCGCTTAGACTCAACTCTCCTGCGGCAAGAGGGTGTACCAGCAGAGTGGAATCATGGAATTTCTTCATGAGCTGATCGATCTTTTCTGAGATCTCGGGAGTGTAGTAGGCTTCGCCACATTCCTCACAGACGTATGCAGAAACATCTTTTATAGTAAGCACTTTTTCATCTACTTTCACCACGAACTCGGTCTTGCCCTTAACAAGTTTTCCTTTGCAAAAACTGCATCTATCGGGTTCCATTTTTACTCCCTCCTTATTCTATCGTCAATCCATTTATCCTTTTCTGGCAAGTAAATGAGAATTTCGATAAACCTTCGATTTCAACCGATTATTTATATAGAGCTTATAAACCGATGTTCAAATTCTGGTTTTTATCGAAATCCTCAATACGTTTTACTCTCGCCGAGTTATTTGAAAAAAGATTATTTGCACTCATCGTTATCACACAGGCGGTAGTACGAGATGCTTGCGTAATAACCTCTGTCCTTGTCAAATCTTACAAGATTATCATTACACTCGCCATTGAGGTTAAGTACAAAAAAGACAAACAAACAGATACCTAATTCTTGTGAAATATCGATGCTTGCTTAGGTCTATCTAAAGTTTTTTGGTGGACCGATCGGGAATTGAACCCGAGGCCTCTACCATGCCAAGGTAGCGATCTTCCCCTGATCTACCGGCCCACAGATGTTAGACCCTAGACATCATCATCTAAAATAAAGGTATCGCTGCTATTGCGGGTACATTATCTGTTTTTTAGTATGTTGTGCCTAAATAGGTGTCCAAATAAATATTGAAAGATATTTTGGAGACAATGGATCAAGGATAGCTATTTATACATAACTGATAAAGGAGACCTCCAGTTGCATACAAGTTATAAATGGAGGTTTTATATTTGGTAATGGAAGATAATTGGGACGATAAGGATCCCGGTCCCGCAAAAGATGACCCTTTTGGTGATCTTATAAATAAAGGCATCCCGCCTGTGGTAGGTCGCATACTACGTTCTCTGGCCGTCGTAATGGCGATACTTGTCTTGTTCTCTGTTATGTTCGGTTCAATATTTGTGTCCGTAGGTGCTGGTGAGGTTGGAGTGAAGTTCAGTCAGTTCGGAGGAGTTCAGGACGACGAACTGGGTGAGGGGTTACATATAGTCCCACCCTGGGTCTCTGTGACGAAGTATTCTGTGAGGACTCAGACATATACTATGAGTTCCAAGAGTTCAGAAGGTGAGATCGTGGGCGATGATCAGATCAATGCATTGACCAGTGAAGGTCTGACACTTGGTCTGGATATGACGGTCCGTTATAGAGTTATCCCGGATGCTGTTAGTGGCATTCATCAGACGCTTGGAACTAACTATGCGGAGAAGGTCATTCGACCAACCATAAAATCAGTCATCAGAGATGTGGTCTCCGGTAATACTGCCATGCAGGTCTATGGTGAACAGAGACAAGTTATCTCGGTTAAAATGCAATCGGATATGGAGTCTGCATTGATCGACGATGGTATTATCGTGGAAGAGGTTCTCATGAGGAATGTCCAGTTGCCGGAACGTTTGGCAGATGCCATCGAGCTGAAACTGCAGGCAGACCAGGACGCTCAGAGAATGGTATTTGTAAAACAGAAGGAACAGCTGGAAGCGGAACGTAAGATCATCGAAGCAAATGGTATCGCCAATTCAACGATCATCCAGGCTACCGGTGAATCCGAAGCTCTGCGCATAATCAATCAGGAACTTTCAAAGAACTCAAATCTGATCGACTACAAGTATGTCCAGATGCTTCAGGGCAAGGATATCCAGACGATGATCGTTCCAACGGATCAGGGTCTGATACTGGATGCATCCAGTTGATCGTGTGTAAGTAAGATATGAGCGAGATACCTGAGGATCACCCGAGATACGATTCTCTCATAACCCGTGAGAGGATCGTTGAGGGTGTCAGGATCGGTATAACAAGTCCACAGGGATTAGTAGCCCAGGGCAGGGGTGAGAGTTTCGACTATCTCCTTGGGGAATGTACTAGCGAGTCGGCATCCTGTGCAGAGAAGGTGGCAGTGGCGATGCTCCTGCTTGCAAGAAGGCCTGTGATATCGGTCAATGGCAATACTGCCGCTCTTGTACCCGACGGACTTGTTGCACTGTCCGAAGTAACAGGAGCCTCCCTTGAGGTGAACCTGTTCCATCGCAGCGAGACGCGTGTGGGGAAGATCATCGATCATCTTCGATCCCATGGGGCCACAGATGTGCTCGGTGGGAAAGGGGATGCACGTATTGATGTGAATCATGACCGCGCCGTGGTGGATGGTGCTGGAATATATGCTGCGGACGTGGTGCTGGTACCTCTGGAAGATGGTGATCGTTGCCAGGCCCTTGTCCACATGGGTAAGTCCGTGATAGCGATCGACCTGAACCCATTGTCACGAACCTCCCGTACTGCCAGTGTTACTATTGTGGATAATGTGACCCGGGCCATCGACAATATGGTGGAGCTGGCACTTGACATGGATTGCACTGATAAGGATGTACTCAGGGAGTCGATCGTCTCTTTCGATAATGAGGATGTGCTTTCATCTGCTCTGGAATTGATCAGGGAGAGACTCCTATATATCTCTGGAGGGATTGTTTAAATGGATCTCATCGAAGATACCCGAAAATTTGTTTATGATATATTGTATGATGAGCCAAGTACTCATGATATATCCCATATAGAACGGGTGGGATCCACATGCATGAAGATCCAGAGGTCTGAAGGTGGCGATATCGAAGTTCTGCGTCTTGCTGCTCTGCTCCATGATGTGGGTGTTGTCAAAGAGCATCAGGAGGGCGGTGATCATGCTGAGTACAGTGCCCGGATCGCACGTGAGTTCCTGTCTGGAAACGGCGTAGATGAACCATTGATCGATCATGTGGTGGCATGCATCTTAACTCACCGTTTCAGTCGTGGGCTCAGGGCCGGCTCTCTTGAGGCCCGGATACTACAGGACGCAGATCGGATCGATGCATTGGGTGCGGTCGGTATATTCCGATCGCTGGTTTCCATGGGCTCTCTGCGTGGTCTTAAACATGCTATCGGTACTGTCAAGGAAAGTTCGATGAATGCGTATACTTCGGATCCCTTTGAAGGATTTGCCGATTATATGGATAAAAAACCTTTTAAGATACCCGAGAAGCTAAACACTGATACCGCAAAGATAATAGCGGAAGACAGGCTCAGGATTATGCATCTGTATCTGGATGCACTGGCAGAAGAAACATCTTTGGAGTAAGATACTATGGCTGATATTATTATTGAGAATGGTTATGTCCTGACAATGGACTCTGATGTGGGCGATATTTCGAAAGGTGTGGTCGTGGTCGAAGATGGTGTGATCACACAGGTGGCAGGCTCAACAGAACAGACGGCTGATATCGTGATCGATGCCAGGGGTTCTGTGGTGATGCCTGGTTTGATCAATACTCATTCTCATGCTGCCATGAGTCTCTTCAGAGGGTTCGCAGATGATCTGCCTCTGGGAGAATGGCTTGAGGATAATATATGGCCGGCGGAAGCCCGATTGACAGATGATGATATTTACACCGGCACGCAGCTGGCGTGTCTCGAGATGATCCAAAGTGGTACGACCACTTTTGCAGATATGTATCTTCACATGGGTCACGTGGCTCGGGCTGTTGAGGATTCCAGGATGCGTGCTGCACTTTCCTATGGTATGATCGAACTCGGGGATGCGGCAAAGGGCGATTCTGAGCTCAAGGTCGGGAAACGGTTTGTGGGTGAGTGGAACGGCAAGGCTGATGGCAGGATCACGACGATGTATGGTCCTCATGCTCCGAATACCTGTTCCCGTGAGTTCCTGCTCAAGGTGAAGGAGCAGGCGAAGAAGGACAACGCAAAGATACATATTCATGTGCTTGAGACGGAAAGTGAGTTAAACCAGATGAAAGAGACCTATGGTATGTGTTCTGTGAACATGCTTGATGAGATCGATTTCCTTGGTCCGGACGTGCTCGCTGCTCATTGTATCTGGCTCTCTGACGGGGACATGGATATCCTTCGTGATAAGGGTGTATATGTATCCCACAATCCGGTGAGCAATATGAAACTGGCATCAGGGATCGCACCGGTTCCAGCACTTCTCGAGCGTGGTGTGAACGTGTCCATCGGGACCGATGGATGTGCTTCCAATAATGATCTGGATATGTTCGAGGAGATGAAAGTGGCTGCTTTACTTCATAAGGTCAACAGCCTGGATCCGACCGTCCTTCCTGCACGCTCGGTATTGGAAATGGCAACAATCAATGGTGCAGAGGCACTTGGGATCATGGCTGGTACATTAAAGAAAGGGTACAAAGCAGATGTGGTCGTAGTCGACATGGACAAAGCACACCTGACGCCAAGATATGATGTTGCTTCTCATCTTGTCTATTCTGCACATGGTGGGGATGTCAGGACTACCATCGTTGATGGGAATGTGTTGATGGATAATTATGAGGTGCTGTGCATGAATGAGGGGCAGGTGTTGGATGATGCGTCAGAGGCCTCAGAAAATCTCATTGATCGATTACATTCAAATAGTTGATCATATGTCATGCAATATACAAAGAGATCGTAACAATAATTCACTACGATCATAATTTACTGTAATAATAACACTTTGATCATATAAATGGAGATTTGGGATATGCATAATAAGGAATTGATAAGATCTGGTGACCAGAAGATCGAATGGGTGAAGAATCACATGCCTGTGCTTTCTATCATTCGGGATGAGTTCGAGCGTGAGATGCCACTAAAAGGGTATAAGGTAGGAATGGCACTGCATGTTGAGGCAAAGACTGCTGCTCTTGTGGAAACCCTTGCTCTTGGTGGCGCAGAGGTTGTAATTGCAGGGTGCAACCCCTTGAGTACGCAGGACGATGTGTCTCTTGCCCTTGATAAGAAGGACAACATCAGGTGTGTTGCAAAATATGATTGCTCCAATGAGGAATACTATGAGGCCATTGATACAGTACTTGACATTGAACCGGATATCACTATCGATGATGGCGCGGACCTGATCTTCAAGCTCCACACCGAACGCACCGATCTGCTACCTTCTATACTGGGAGGATGTGAAGAGACCACTACCGGTATCCATCGGCTCAAAGCAATGGAAAGGGATGGTGCCCTGAAGATGCCTGTGGTCGCTGTCAATGATGCGATGACAAAGTTCCTCTTCGACAACCGTTATGGTACTGGCCAATCATCATGGGATGGTATCATGAGGACCACAAATTTGCTGGTAGCTGGTAAGACGGTGGTCATCGGTGGTTATGGCTGGTGTGGGAGGGGTGTTGCAATGCGTGCATCCGGTCTTGGGGCGAATGTGGTAGTCACTGAGGTGGATCCGATACGTGCATTGGAAGCACACATGGATGGTTACCGTGTGATGTCAATGAAAATGGCCGCAGAATTTGGTGATATGTTTGTGACAACTACTGGTAATATGAATGTTCTCACACGAGACCATTTTTCAGTGATGAAAGATGGTGCCATATTGGCTAATTCGGGTCATTTTAATGTGGAGATCAATATGGAAGAACTCATTGCACTTTCCAGTTCGGTCCGAACGGTCAGGAAGAACATTAAGGAGTACCTGGTAAATGGAAAACGTATCAACGTGTTGGCCGATGGACGGTTGGTGAACCTTGCTGCTGGCGATGGTCATCCTGCTGAGGTCATGGATATGAGTTTTGCAAACCAGGCACAGTGTGTTAAATATATTGCAGAGAACAAGCTTTCAAATGGGGTGCATCCAGTGCCGTATGATCTGGATATTCATGTGGCAAAGCTCAAACTCAGGTCACTTGATGTTGAGATCGATGAGCTATCTTCCGAGCAGACCGAATATATGGGAGGTTGGGAATGCGGGACATGAATGTCCTGCATACCTTTTTGTGATCATCTGCGGGAAACTTCGTAAAGGTCAAAAATAATATTATTTATACATGTTGGGTACAACCGGTGTATTCTTCTGTTGTTACTAGCTGGTATTGTATAAATTGCTTTTAATACATTTGATCGGCGATCGTATATTCTATGTTCTCAGGTACATTTATATACCATCCCGTCCATGTATCGGCCCTGTCTCGAACCAGTTGTAGAATATCCTATGTACAGTTCGACGACCTCATAAGTGGGCTCGTAGCTTAGTCAGGCAGAGCGTCTGGCTTTTAACCAGACGGTCTAGGGTTCAAATCCCTACGAGCTCGTCAAAAATCACCTACATATTTTAAGGAGTGTGCAATTTGAGTAATTTTAGCTTGCTTGACAACGAATTAATTCCAAACCATGAAATTCTGGGTGAGGATGAGATGCGATCTGTTCTAAAACAATACAACATAGGCAAAGAGCAATTACCCAAGCTCAAGGTTTCAGATCCAATCGCAAAGGAAATAGGTGCGATCGTTGGTGATGTCGTAAAGATCACCAGGAACAGTTATACTGCTGGAGAATCACTATATTATAGGTATGTAATAGAGTAATCGTAATAGGTCGGGACCTTTAAATTTGACTATGTCTGATTACTTTTATTGCAGTTGCTCTTTAGGGCAGTATGTTCGATTATTAGATATCTAGTATTATAAATTCGTAAGGAAGGTGCTATCATCGCGTTAGACGTCAGGGGATTATCGGAAGCATATTTTACAAAAGATAAGATTGTGCAACATCACACAGATTCATATAACAAATTCCTGTCACACGGTCTCCAGAAGATCGTTGACGAGCAGGGAGTTATTGAGACCGATCTTGAGGATATCTATGTTAAGCTTGGAAAAATAAGGACCGGGCACCCCGTTGTCAAAGAGGCCGATGGTGCGATAGAAAATCTCTATCCCAATGAAGCAAGGCTTCGCAATCTTTCCTATTCAGCTCCATTGTTCATGGAAATGTCAGTTGTGAATGGAGAATATGAGAGTGAACCGACTGAGGCAAAGATCGGTCAGCTACCCGTAATGATCAAGTCAGAGATATGTAATCTTGTAAATATCAGTGATGATGAGATGATCCGGCATGGTGAGGATCCTCTTGATCCCGGGGGATATTTTATTGTCAATGGTACCGAACGAGTTGTTATGACCCTTGAAGATCTTGCTCCGAACAAGATCCTGGCAGAGATAGGTGTGCGTTACGGTGATTCTATCGAGGTTGCCAAAGTGTTCTCGCAAAGGAGAGGATACAGGGCTCTGGTCGTTGTTGAAAGGGGCCGTAAATCGATTTTGGAGGTATCATTCCCTTCAATATCCGGACGTATTAATTTCATTACACTGATACGTGCCCTTGGTATCGAGACTGATGAAGATGTCGTAAAAGTTGTGTCAACAGATCCCGAGATCATGAAGTTCATGTTCGAGAACCTCGAAGAGGCCGAGGTAGACACGATCGATGATGCGCTTGAAAAGATCGGTACACGTGTAGCATCCGGACAGGCTCGGGACTATCAAATGAAACGCGCGAACTATGTGATCGACAGGTACTTGCTTCCACATCTTGGCAATGATCCGGAAGATCGTTTGGCTAAGGCCCATTTCCTTGGAAGGATGGCAGAGTCGTGTTTCGAACTTGCTCTTAGTCGTCGTTCAGCAGATGATAAGGATCACTATTCCAATAAACGCTTAAAACTCACAGGCGATCTTATGGAGGACCTGTTCAGGGTTGCATTCAATCGACTGTCCCGTGATGTAAAGTACCAACTAGAGAGGGCAAATATGAGGAATAGGGAGTTGAACGTATCTACAGTTGTGCGTGCAGATGTTCTGACAGATCGTCTCCAGCATCCTCTTGCAACCGGAAACTGGGTTGGTGGACGAAGTGGTGTTTCTCAGCTTCTTGATCGTACTGATTACATCTCTACCCTGTCCCATCTACGGCGTGTCATATCTCCATTATCAAGAGCACAGCCGCACTTTGCAGCACGTGATCTCCATCCTACGCAATGGGGTCGTTTGTGTCCATCAGAAACGCCGGAAGGTCCTAACTGTGGTCTGGTGAAGAACTTTGCACAGATGGTGGAGTTATCCACCGGTGTAGATGATTTGGAGCAGGTACAGAATGTTCTCTTCAATATAGGTGTCACTCCTGCACAGTTACATGTACCAGTGAGGGTAGTTACAGATCAGGATGAGGTCGATACCGATAATGAAGAGCTGGAAATGATGTCAGATCCAGATGATGAAAAACCTGCAATTGAGCATAACGATACTTCGGAAAAAAACATGGATACTGTAATTGACAGTAATGATGAGGTGGTTCTCAGTGACTGAGGCAAAAGTGTTCTTAAATGGGGCACTGATTGGAACACATAACAACCCCGCTGAGTTGGTCGAAAAGATCAGGGAACAACGTAGACTGGGTGTTCTGTCCCATCAGATCAATGTGACGTTGTATGAGGACTTGCATGAAGTGATACTTAGCTCTGATATGGGGCGAGCAAGAAGGCCACTGGTCATCGTTGAAGATGGGAAACCTCTTGTTACTGAGGAGCATTTGGAACAGCTCCGTAAGGGCGAGATGGTCTATAATGATTTTGTTACGCAAGGATATGTCGAATATCTGGATGCCGAAGAAGAGGAGAATGCATTTGTTGCACTCTACAACTCGGATCTGACACCCAAACACACTCATTTGGAGTTTGATCCTTCCATGATGCTTGGGATATGTACGGGTATGGTGCCATACCCGGAACACAATGCATCACCAAGGAATACTATGGGTGCTGCGATGATCAAACAGTGTATCGGTGTTTCTACATCAAACCTGAAACTAAGGCCGGACACGCGGGCACATGTGTTACATTACCCGCAGAGGGCACTCACCAAAACACAGACCTGTGAATCCATACATTTTGATGAACGTCCTGCCGGGCAGAATTTTGTTGTTGCTGTAATGTCATATGAAGGTCATAATATTGAGGATGCACTTGTCTTTAATAAAGGTTCCATAGAACGTGGTCTTGGAAGAAGTCACTTCCTGAGGACATTCGAAGGTGAGGAACGTCGCTATCCTGGTGGTCAGGAGGACAAGTTCGAGATCCCTGATTCTGAATACAGGGGAGCACGAAGTTCAGATGCATATGCGAATCTCGATGTGGATGGTCTTGTAAATCCAGAGACAAATGTAGGGCCCAATGCTGTATTGATCGGAAAGACCAGTCCGCCACGTTTCCTCGAAGAGCAGACCGATCTCGGTATTACTGTGGAGCAGAGGCGAGAAAGTGCTATCACAATGCGGTCGAATGAGAAAGGTGTTGTGGATACTGTAATACTGACTGAATCCATAAATGGTACAAGGCTGGCAAAGGTAAAGGTAAGGGACCAGAGAATTCCTGAGATCGGTGACAAGTTTGCATCCCGACACGGTCAGAAAGGTGTTATTGGATTAATGGTGCCATATCAGGACATGCCGTTCACAGAATCCGGAATGGTTCCGGATCTGGTGATTAATCCACATGCGATCCCTTCCCGTATGACGGTCGCACATGTTCTGGAGATGATCGGGGGTAAGGTTGGATCGTCCGAAGGTCGACGTATTGACGCGACTGCCTTCTCTGGTGAAATGGAAGATGATCTGCGTAAAGGTTTGAAGAAGCATGGTTTCTCACACACCGGGAAAGAAGTATTCACTGATGGAGTTACCGGAAAAATGATTCCCGCCGATATATTTGTGGGTGTTATCCTTTACCAGAAACTGCATCATATGGTTGCATCAAAGATACATGCCAGGTCACGCGGACCTGTGCAGGTCCTAACCAGACAACCTACTGAAGGCCGAGCACGTGAAGGTGGTTTGAGGTTCGGTGAAATGGAGAGAGATGTGCTTATTGGACATGGAGCTGCAATGACGCTGAAGGAAAGACTGCTTGATGAGTCTGACAGGGTCGTTGAACTCGTTTGTGCTCATTGTGGCATGGTGGCTACATTCGATAGGCGAAGGAATATGCGATACTGTTCGAACTGTGGTGCTGATACAGATATTCACCCGGTGGAAATGAGCTATGCATTCAAGTTGCTGCTTGACGAGATAAAATCACTCGGAGTGGCACCTCGACTTAGATTAGACGACGCTGTATGATGGTGATTCATAATGGATGATAATACAATACCTTCGATCCCCAAAAGGATCGGTGCGATTAAATTTGGCCTCATATCACCAAGAGAGGTCCGGAAGATGAGTGTTACATCGGTCATTGCTGCAGATACGTATGACGATGATGGTTATCCGATCGATATGGGTCTTATGGATCTGCGTCTTGGTGTGATCGATCCTGGATTGAAATGTAAGTCCTGTGGTAGTCGGGCAGGGGAATGTCCAGGTCATTTTGGACACATCGAACTTGTTGCACCGGTGATCCATGTAGGTTTCAACAAGACCATCCGAAAAGCATTGCGTTCTATATGCTGGAATTGTAGCAGTCTCTTACTTGAAGAAAAGAAAAAGAACGAGTTTCTTGTACAGTTCAAGAAACTAAAGGAAATGGGTCATCTTCCGGATACACTCATCAATAATATCTTCAAAGAGGCACGAAAATCGAAAAAATGCCCGTATTGCGGTGAATCCCAACGTGAGATCAAGTTCGAAAAACCATCCGATTATGTAGAGGATGGGCGCAAACTCTCTCCTACAGAGATACGTGATCGGTTTGAGAATATTTCTGATGACGACGTGCGTGTGATGGGTATGGATCCTGGATCAGCACGGCCGGAGTGGATGATACTGACGGTCCTTCCGGTGCCACCTGTCACAGTACGACCTTCGATCACCCTTGAGTCCGGTCAGCGTAGTGAGGATGACCTGACGCATAAATTGGTGGATATCATACGTATCAACCAGCGTTTTCAAGAGAATCGGGACGCAGGTGCACCACAGTTGATCATTGAGGATCTGTGGGAATTGCTGCAGTATCATGTGACCACGTTCTTTGATAATGAGGTCTCAGGCGTACCGCCTGCAAGGCACAGGTCTGGCAGGCCCCTTAAGACATTGACACAGCGTTTGAAGGGTAAAGAGGGGCGGTTCAGAGGTAGTCTCTCTGGTAAACGTGTTAATTTCTCAGCACGTACTGTCGTATCTCCAGATCCAAACCTGAGTATCAATGAAGTCGGTGTTCCGCTATCTATTGCAAAGCATATGACCATTCCTGTACGGGTAATATCCAGGAATCTTGAACTCATGAGGACATATGTCTCCCGTGGAAGCTCTGTGCATCCCGGGGCGAATTACATAATCCGTAATGATGGAAAGCGTCTAAAGATCACGGACCTGAACCGGGATGAACTGGTTGAGACCATTGAGTCCGGATGGACAGTGGAACGACAGATGCAGAATGGGGATGTCGTGCTTTTCAACAGGCAACCATCTCTGCACAAGATGAGCATCATGGCACATCGTGTAAAGGTTCTTCCATCCAAGACATTCAAGCTCAATCCAGCTGTATGTCCTCCGTATAATGCTGATTTTGACGGCGATGAAATGAACATGCATGTGCTTCAGACAGAGGAATCAAGAGCTGAGGCGAGTATTCTGATGCAGGTGCAGGAGAATATCCTTTCGCCTCGTTTTGGCGGACCTATCATAGGCGGTATACATGATCACATTTCAGGTCTGTTCCTTCTGACCCGGAACGAAAAGATGATCAGCAAAAATGATGCTCTTGAACTTCTCAAGAAATCAGAGATCAGAAAGTTGCCTGAACCTGTGGGATACGATGATGCAGGTGAACCATACTGGGATGGAAAGCAGATATTCAGTCAGATCCTTCCAAGTGGTCTTGATCTTGAATTCCCGGCGGAGGTTTGCTCAAAATGCGATGTGTGCAAAAAGGAGAAATGTGAGGAAGATTCCTATGTTGTGATCAGGGATGGTGAACTGATCATGGGTACCATTGATGAGAAGGCCATTGGTGCTTTTAAGGGCAAGGTCCTTGATAAGATCGTCAAGAAATATGGTTCTACTGCGGGTGCCAATTTCGTGGATGATTTTACCCGTCTTGCTATTCGAGGTGTTATGTACACGGGTCTTAGTTTTGGTATCAGTGATGAGGATATCCCGGAGGATGCAAAACTTAACATTACAGTTAATCTGGAGAAGGCTGAGGCCGATGTCTCAAAACTTATCGCTGCATATGATGCAAAGGAACTTGAAGCTCTTCCAGGCAGGACCCTGGCTGAGACCATCGAGATGAGGATCATGCAGAGACTTGGTAAGGCCAGAGATGAGGCGGGTAATACTGCCGGTAATAAGCTTGGTCTGGAAAACTCTGCGGTCATAATGGCAAAATCTGGTGCAAGAGGTTCAATGTTGAATCTTACCCAGATGGCTGCATGTGTTGGTCAGCAGGCGGTTCGAGGTGAGCGTATACGACGAGGATATGCAGGCAGAACTCTCCCACATTTCGATAAAGGCGATCTTGGTGCGGATGCTCATGGTTTTGTCAAATCGAGCTACAAGAGTGGTTTAAACCCTACTGAATATTTCTTCCATGCTATTGGTGGGCGTGAAGGTCTTGTGGATACGGCTGTGCGTACTTCACAGTCAGGATATCTGCAAAGACGCCTTGTAAATGCTCTTCAGGATTTGGAGGTCCAGTATGACAGATCTGTACGTGAAACCCGTGGTGTTGTGGTCCAGTTCAAGTATGGGGAAGATGGTATAAATTCCACAAAGAGTGACTTCAATAAACCCGAGACAATGCATAAGATCGTCAGTTCAGTTACCGGAAAAGAGGTGGTATAATGGCTATAGGTGAGGCGACCATTGATTCTATGATAGATGTTCTTCCCCTTCCGATAATCATCAAAGAGACTCTCAAGGAAGATGTCATGAAGGTGGGTGTCACTAAAAAGGAAATGGAGGAGATCATCGAACGTGTGATGGATGGTTATAATGTTTCATGTGTGGAACCATGTGAGGCGGTGGGTGTGATCTCAGCACAATCTATCGGAGAACCCGGTACTCAGATGACCATGCGTACCTTCCACTATGCAGGTGTGGCCGAGATCAACGTTACATTGGGTCTGCCAAGGTTGATAGAGATCGTGGATGCGAGGAAGACCCCTAGTACTCCTATGATGACCGTGGCCCTTGCAAAAGAATATGCAGATGATAGGGACCAGGCACGTAAAGTTGCATGGGAGATCGAAGCAACTCATATTGAGCATCTGGCAGATCTTACTACCGATACGGCAAATATGCAATTGATCATCGATCTTAACGAAAAGATGCTACATCAGAGGGGCATTGATGTGATGAGCGTTGCTGATAAATTGGGCGACGGATTGGGTGTATCTGCATCCATATCAGATTCTGTTCCAGATCAGATTATTGTAGTGCCGAACAAATCCTCGTATCGTGAGCTGTTACAGATCGCAAAGAAGATCCATACTATTACGTTGAAAGGGATCGATGGAATTAAGAGGGTCGTTGTCCGTAAGGAGGAGGACGAATATACTCTTTATACAGAAGGATCCGAATTAAAAGCAGTTCTCGATGTAGATGGAATTGATCCAACGCGGATATATACCAATAATATCGGAGAGATCTATGAGGTATTTGGGATCGAAGCAGCCCGTAATTCCATAATAAAAGAAGCAATGGATACGTTGAATGAACAGGGTCTGACTGTGGATGTTCGCCACATTATGCTTGTTTCGGATATTATGACATGCGACGGTGAAGTGAAGCAAATAGGACGTCATGGTATATCTGGTGAAAAAGCAAGTGTCTTTGCCAGAGCAGCATTCGAGGTGACCGTTAACCACCTGCTTGATGCGGGAATGCGTGGTGAGATCGATGAACTCAATGGTGTGACCGAGAATATTATTGTGGGTCAGCCGATCAAACTTGGTACGGGTGATGTTCATCTGATTGCCAGAAACCCATTGGATAATTAATCCTGGATACGACCAGAAAGTAGATATAATGAATCAGTTATTAGAATATAAATCTTAAATAATATGGGTTGATGCAAATGGATATCAATGTCGATAAAGCGTTATTGAAAGTTATCAGGACGGGAGAAGTAATAATCGGAGCTAACCGTTCTATTGATGCAGCGGTAAAAGGTGATGCAAAGATGGTTGTCATTGCTTCGAATTGTCTCGAAAGTGTGAAAGAACAGATCGGATCTACAGATGTACCTATCTTTAATTACCCGGGTACGAGTGTGGAACTGGGACCTGCATGTGGTAAGCCATTCACCATTGCGACGATGGCGATCATTGATGTAGGCGAATCCAATTTGTTGAATATTGTTTAAAAGGGAGTTGCGTTTTTTGAGTGAGATCAAACTTTCAGCAGAAGCTATAAGTTATATAGCACTGTTTGAGAGTATGACCGGAGCTGTGATCAAGGATTGTATAGTCGATAAGGGACAGATCATCTATATTGTAAAAGCAGGCGAGATGGGTGCTGCTATTGGCAGACATGGTGATCACATCAACAGTTTAAAAAAGACTATCGACAAACATATAGAATTGATCGAATATTAGGACGATCCAGTTACCTTTATAACGAATGCATTCGGTACAGTATCCATAAAATCTATCGATGTTAGGAACAAAAGTGGCAGAAAGACCGCATTTGTAGAGATATTGGGGTCTGACAAAGAACTTGCAATAGGACGCAATGGTCAAAACATCGAAAAGGTAAATATGGTTGTAGGGCGGCATCATAATATCGATGATGTGGTCTTATTGTGAATTTAAAAATGGTACATAATTGAATTAACTATACATCTATAATGGAACATTGTTGGAGGATATAATACATGCCAAATGGAAAATATGCAGCTAATACACTCAAAAGGGGTCGTCAGAATTCTAGATGGAAGGATAGTCGCTATAACCGACGTACTCTTGGTTTGAACGTTAAGTCCGATCCGCTCGGTGGAGCACCACAGGGTCGTGGAATTGTTCTTGAGAAAGTAGGAGTTGAAGCAAAGCAGCCAAACTCAGCTATCAGGAAATGTGTCAGGATACAGTTGATCAAGAATGGTAGGCAAGCTACGGCATTCTGTCCTGGTGATGGTGCGATCAATTTCATCGATGAGCACGATGAAGTAACCGTGGAACGTATTGGTGGTCGAATGGGCGGTGCAAAGGGTGATATCCCTGGTGTTCGTTTCAAGGTCACTGCGGTGAACAATGTGTGCTTGCGAGAAATGGTCATTGGCCGAAAAGAGAAGCCAAGGAGATAATCATATGTATAAGTTATTTGGAAAATGGGATATGTCTGAGGTGGAAATCACCGATCAGGGTATCAGAAGATATGTTAATCTTGATTCAATGATAGTGCCACACACAGGCGGTAGGCATGCAAGGCAGCAGTTCAATAAATCAGATCTCTCGATCGTAGAGCGTCTGATCAATAACCTGATGCGTGGCGGGTCAAATTCCGGCAAGAAGCAGGTTACAATACGTACTGTCAATGAGGCATTTGATATTGTGGCTAAGAAAACCAAGATGAACCCTGTTCAGGTTCTGGTAGATGCTATTTCGAATGCTGGTCCACGTGAAGAGGTCGTGCGTCTCAAATATGGTGGTATATCCGTACCAAAAGCAGTGGATACTGCTCCACAGAGACGTGTTGATTCTGCATTGAGGAATATCTCTATGGGTGCGAAACAGGCTGCTTTCAAATCAAAACGTTCAGTCGCAGATTGTCTGGCTACTGAACTGGTTGCAGCATCTAAGCGCGATGCTAAATGTTTCTCTATAAACAAAAGGGATGCAAAGGAAAGAGTAGCAAAGGCAGCACGTTAATAAGGTTATTTATATTCTGATACTGATTCAATTGAGACGTAGGTTTGTAATATGGGACGAAGGAAAAAGATGGTTGAGCGCGTCGAGGCGCTCATGGGCAATCCTGAAATGATCAGGAATATTGGTATTGTTGCACATATTGATCATGGGAAAACCACACTGTCAGACAATCTTCTTGCTGGTGCAGGAATGATCTCGACAGAACTCGCTGGTCGGCAATTGTTCATGGACTCTGATGAGGAGGAACAGGAACGAGGAATTACCATCGATTCAGCAAATGTGTCAATGGTGCACGAATATGATGGCAAGAGCTATTTGATCAATCTGATCGATACTCCTGGTCACGTTGACTTTGGCGGTGACGTTACTCGTGCGATGCGTGCGGTGGACGGTGCTGTTGTGGTGATCGATGCTGTAGAAGGTACGATGCCACAGACGGAGACCGTGTTAAGGCAGGCGTTGAAGGAACACGTAAGACCTGTTCTTTTCATCAACAAAGTAGATCGTTTGATCAACGAGCTTCAGGTCGATGCACAGGAGATGCAGATCAGGCTCGGCAAACTTATCGATCATGTGAACAAGCTCATCAAGGGAATGAATGAAGAGCGCTATAATGCAGGCTGGAGGGTCGATGCAGCAAATGGTACTGTTGCATTCGGTTCAGCACTGTATAACTGGGCGATCAGTGTCCCTATGATGCAGAAGACCGGTATCAGTTTTGGCGATGTTTTCAACTACTGCCGTGATGAGGATATGAAGATACTTGGGGAAAAATGCCCACTTCACGAAGCAGTCAACGATATGGTCATACGTTATCTCCCAAGCCCTATAGATGCTCAGGAAGGTCGTGTGAGTGCTATCTGGCATGGTGACAAGAGCTCAGATATTGGCAAGTCCATGGTGAGCGCAGACCCTAATGGTGATCTTGCTTTCATGGTCACGGACATATCAATGGATCCTCATGCCGGAGAGGTTGCAACCGGCAGGTTATTCAGTGGTTCTCTGTCACGTGGTATGGAGGTATATGTCTCAGGAGTCTCCAATACGAACAGGGTCCAGCAGGTCGGCGTTTTCATGGGACCCGAGCGATTGGAGGTCAATGGTATCCCTGCAGGTAACATTGCAGCGGTCACAGGACTCAGGGATGCGATCGTTGGATCCACCGTTACCACTCTGGAAGATATGCTGCCATTTGAGAGTATCAAACACGCCAGTGAACCTGTTGTCACTGTTGCAGTTGAAGCAAAGCACATGAAGGATCTGCCTAAACTTGTTGAAGTATTAAGGCAGGTCGCAAAGGAAGATCCCACTCTGAAGATCACACTTGATGAGGAGACCGGAGAACACCTGATGGCAGGTATGGGTGAATTACACCTTGAGGTCATCGCTCACAGGATCGAGCGTGACAAAGGTGTTGAGATCTCAACAACTCCTCCAATCGTTGTTTACCGTGAAACGATCCGTGGTACGGCTGGACCTGTTGAGGGGAAATCCCCGAATAGGCATAACCGTTTCTATGTAGTTGTGGAACCTCTGGAGGAATCGATAATCGAGTTGATCCGTAATGGTGATATCTCCATGAGGATGCCTGAGCTTGAGAGGCGAGAAAAGCTGATCGCTGCAGGTTTGCACAAGGATGAGGCCAAGAAGATCGTTAACATCAATGAAACGAATGCATACTTCGATATGACCAAAGGTATACAGTACCTGAACGAGACCATGGAGTTGATCCTGGAAGGCTTTACAGAGGTCATGAAAGGTGGTCCTCTGTCCAAGGAACCATGCATGGGCGTCAAGGTCAAATTAATGGATGCAAAGTTGCATGAGGATGCTGTCCACAGAGGTCCAGCACAGGTGATACCGGCTTCCCGCCAGTCCATACAGGCTGCAATGCTTATGGCCGATGATACGTTGATGGAACCATATCAGAAAGTGTTCATACAGGTTCCGCAGGATCATATGGGAGGCGCAGCTAAAGAGATACAGGGTCGTCGTGGTGTCATCCTGGACATGACATCTGAAGGTGATACAACCATCATCGAGTCCAAGGCACCAGTATCTGAATTATTCGGATTTGCAGGTGACGTCCGTTCTGCAACGGAAGGACGTGCGATGTGGAGTACGGAATTTGCAGGGTTTGAACCACTACCTGCTAACCTGATAAAAGAGGTAGTATCCAATATCAGGGAACGCAAGGGCTTGAAGGCAGACTTACCACAGGCATCTGATTTTATGAGTCTGTAAGATGGGAATCCCCATCTTCATTCTATAATCTACTCTGTTTGTCGGAAAGGTTTAAACGTGTTAACAACTATTATGGAAAAAACCCAAGGTTTATATTAACAATCCAATTCAAAGGGAGAATCGAAATATGGCAGAAAAACCACATCTGAATTTAGCAGTAATTGGTCATATTGACCACGGCAAGTCCACACTTGTTGGAAGATTGATGTACGAAACTGGTGCGATCGCAGAGCACGTAATTGAGAAGTACAGGGAAGAGGCAAAGGAGAAAGGTAAAGAATCCTTTGCATTCGCTTGGGTCATGGATACACTCAAGGAAGAGCGTGAGAGAGGTATTACTATCGATATCGCTCACAAGAGGTTTGACACAAATAAGTATTACTTTACTATCGTGGACTGTCCTGGTCACCGTGACTTCGTCAAGAACATGATCACCGGTGCATCCCAGGCAGATGCGGCTATTCTGGTCGTTGCAGCACCCGATGGTGTGATGGCACAGACCAAGGAACACGTGTTCCTTTCCAGAACTCTGGGTATCAACCAGTTGGTCATTGCTGTGAACAAGATGGATGCAGCTAACTACAGCGAAGAACGGTACAATGAGGTAAAGGAAGAAGTGTCCCAGCTCCTCGGTATGGTTGGTTTCAAGGCATCTGAGATACCATTCATCCCAACATCTGCATTCGAGGGTGACAATATCAAGGAAGCAAGCAGCAACACTCCATGGTATAAGGGTCCATCGATCCTTGATTCCCTGAATGCACTTACGGTGCCCGATAAGCCAGATACCCTTCCACTCCGTATACCTGTGCAGGATGCATATACCATATCCGGGATCGGTACCGTGCCTGTTGGCAGGGTAGAGACCGGTGTGATGAAAAAGGGCGAAAAGATCATTTTCATGCCAAGTGGCGCAGTCGGTGAAGTAAAATCCATCGAGATGCATCATGAGGAGATCCCTGAAGCAGTACCTGGTGACAACATCGGATGGAATGTAAGGGGTATCGGTAAGGGCGATGTCCGAAGAGGGGATGTATGTGGTCCTGCATCCAAGCCACCAACGGTGGCCGAAGAGTTCACGGGTCAGGTCGTTGTGCTGCAGCACCCATCCGCGATCACTGTCGGATACACTCCGGTGTTCCACTGCCACACCACCCAGACCGCATGTACGTTCATGTCCCTTGACAAGAAGCTGGATCCAAAGTCCGGTCAGGTCAAGGAAGAGAATCCAACGTACATCAAAGCCGGTGATGCAGCAATCATTACTGTGAAACCAACAAGGCCAATGGTCATTGAGCCTGTGAAAGAGATTCCACAGCTTGGTAGGTTCGCTGTCCGTGATATGGGTATGACGATCGCTGCCGGTATGTGCATGAGTGTGAAAGAGAAGAAGTAATTCTCTTTCCCCACATTTCTTTTTAGGAGATAAACATGGCACAGAAAGCAAGAATACGATTGTCGGGCATCAGCTCGGTAAACTTGGATGGCGTCTGCGATCAGGTAAAATCCATTGCAGAACGAACTGGTGTAAGCATTGCTGGTCCAGTTCCATTACCAACCAAAAAAATGGTAGTTCCCACAAGGAAAAGTCCAAGTGGCGATGGAACAGCTAGCTGGGATCACTGGGAAATGCGTGTCCACAAAAGATTGATCGACATCGCAGCCGATGAGCGCGCCCTGCGTCAGCTCATGAGGATCCAGGTACCGAAAGATATCAATATCGAGATAGTGCTTCAGAATTGATGATGTAGTTATTGATCCTTCAGTAACTATACACCATCTATTTTTATTATAATGATCTTGATATTTGGACAAATTGTTACAGACTCATTCCTGTAACAACCTGCCATCTTCTTTTCTGGAACTGATCCTGGTTATGAATGTCGTTGTCCAGAAATATAATATATGAGCGTTAGCATCTTATGACCATCGAAATGTGATCGTTTGGTCTGCAATCTCACATCACTCAAGATCATATCCTATTGGGCCTGTAGTGTAGCGGATAGCACATAAGCCTCCGGAGCTTGTATCCTGGGTTCAAGTCCCAGCAGGTCCGTATGTTTTTTAATTGAAAGGTAGGACTGTTGAATTATAGGATATTTTGAATCTAGTGAAATACCAGTTCAAAAAAAGAAAAAGAAGATCTCCTTTTCAGGAGATTCATTTTTTATCGTCAGATAACTGAATTTTCACAAGGGCTGAAGCAACATCAACAGATGCATAATCTTCATCCAGGAGTTTTTCAACCCAGTGTTCATATTTACCTATGTGTCCTGCATCGATTATATCCCTGACTTTCTGTGAAAGCAACTCTGCGCGAATATCTTCAACATCACTTTGCGAAGGAACATTTTTGCGTATGATCTTTGCCTTTGTGTGTTTCTGTATACTTTTGATCTTATGGATCTCTTTGCCGGATGCAAAAGTCAGGGCTATTCCACCCTTACCTGCCCTGCCGGTCCTGCCTATCCTGTGGATATATGATTCCTCATCCTGAGGGATATCATAATTGAACACGGCTTCGATGTTCTCTATATCGATGCCACGGGCAGCCACGTCGGTTGCAATAAGTGTTTCAATATCCCCTTTCTTGAAACTGGCCATTACACGTTCCCTCTGTGTTTGCCGCATATCCCCGTGCATTCCATCCGCAAGATATCCTCTTGCTTTTAGAGTTTCAACCTGTTTGTCAACGCTTTTCTTGGTATTACAGAAAACAAGGGAAGACTTAAAGTTGTAAATATCTATCAACCTGCACAAAACTTCGGTCTTTGCGTGGTTTCTCACTTCAAAGTAGAATTGTTCAACCTGAGGAACTGTGAGTTTCTTATGGATCGTTTTTATCATCTGGGGATTCGTCTGGTATTTCTTTGTAAGTTTCAGTATTGGTTTGGGCATCGTGGCTGAGAACAGGATTGTCTGCTTCTCCTCGGGCACGTGTTCAAGAATGAATTCTATATCTTCCCTGAATCCCATGTCAAGCATTTCGTCAGCTTCATCCAGCACAAGCATTTTCACACTATCGAGTTTCAGTGTCCTTCTCTGGATGTGGTCCATAACTCTTCCAGGAGTACCGATAACAATGTGTACACCCTTTCTCAGTGCTTTGATCTGTCGGTCTATTGGCTGGCCACCATAAATTGGGAGTATTTTGGACTTCTGGTATCTGGCAAGTTTGCTCAGTTCCTCAGCAACCTGATTTGCGAGTTCTCTCGTAGGACATAGTACAATTACCTGAACTTTCTTGCTGCTGCTATCCAGTAATTCAAGGGCAGGGATTCCAAACGCAGCGGTTTTACCAGTACCGGTTTGTGCCTGCCCGATCACATCCCTGCCTTCTAATA
The DNA here is from genome assembly GCA_021106765.1 of Methanosarcinaceae archaeon. GTDB lineage: Archaea > Halobacteriota > Methanosarcinia > Methanosarcinales > Methanosarcinaceae > JAIOTO01. The sequence goes on along the minus strand of JAIOTO010000046.1, from coordinate 15,604 downwards.
CATAAGGGATGGCTTGAGCCTGAATAGGAGTGGCTTCCTCAAAACCCATGTCTTCAACTGCACGTTCAATGCTCTTCGATAAACCTAAATCTTTAAAAGTTAATGATTCCATGTTAAAATTCCTTCTATAATTCCTATTGTAATTCGCCTATCACAGTATCCTTTAACATTGCCGATCACAGAATATGTGCTTGTATAGGCATCGTTTTGGACAATTATGATCAATTAAGTATATTTGTTCCAAATGTTTCGTTAAACAAAAAGAGCAGTGCTGCATAACAACGGCAAGTATATAAAGGTTGTCGGTGAGAACGCAATTCCCTCACCATCCATGTTCTATTTCAGACACGGATACTCTCATCTCCTGTGGAGTTGAGTGCCTGCTACGTCCAAAGGCGTGCAGGTTATTACGGATCTATTGTCATGCTGGTTCCAATCGAAAAGCATATATTATCATTCGACATAACCTCATTTGTCCTGAGTTTGGTTTGTATTTTCTATAAGATCAAACATAGCTACGGAACTTGTATTGATCTTAACTGTCAAAGTTGGGTTATAATTATCGGAACATGAGATCATGTTCACATACAGCGGACATTGGGGAGATGGATCGATTTGAAACTGACAATGGTTATTCCAAGTTACTGGGGAAGAGATGGCAGTGTAGGATGGCTTGATGGTGATGCAGTATATGATCATGCAACTCCGCTGGATTCCGAGGGTACACTTGGACGGGTTATAGAAAGTACAGCAATACTTAATGACACTGATTTTGAGCTGGTGATATTGGTCGCTCCAAATAATGCTGATATCACAGAGCAGGTCGAACAGAAAGTAAGAGATATCATCAGGTCATCTTCAACGGATGATGTCAAGGTCCATATGTTTGGACTCTCACATCTGGAAAAGATGCATGAGGACCTGAAGAACGACAACATGGGTGAATACTGTGACCTGCTTTCACTTACAGGTTATTCCAACATAAGGAACATGTGTCTTTTTATTCCACATATTATGGGCTCAGATGTTGCACTTCTGATCGATGATGATGAGGTTTTCGAAGACCCGCAATTCATATCCAAAGCAAAAGAATTCATAGGAAATGAGCATGAAGGTAGGTTCATCAATGCAATTGCCGGCTACTATCTCCAGCCAGACGGGGACTATCTTGTTGGTGTTCCTGATAGCCCCTGGACCAGATACTGGAATAAGAATGTCTGTATGAATGAAGCTTTTGAGCAGGTGATCGGCACATCCCCACGGCTTAAGGAAACCCCTTTTGTATTTGGGGGAAACATGGTCATTCACAGAGACCTGTTCACGAAAGTCCCATTCGACCCTATGGTCCCACGAGGGGAGGACATTGATTATCTGATGAATGCTAAGATGTTCGGTCATTCCTTCCTACTTGACAACGAACTTGCTATCAAACACCTTCCACCTGCTAAATCCTACCCGACATGGAAACGGGTAAGGGAAGACATTTATCGTTTTGTCTATGAGCGAGCAAAGCTCATGAGCCAGAAAGACACCGATGGGATGCGATCGTTGTCTGCAGAAGATATGGGTTGTTATCCCGGAAATTTCCTGAGAGACGATCTTGAAGAAAAGATAACAAACGCCTGCAGACTGCTGTCTGAAGAATATCTGGAAGGCGGAGATATCGTGGGAAGTAAGGAAGCTCTCATTAATATTGAACTTGCAAGTAGCGATGCCATTCCCGATTTTGATCCATTTGAACATCTATGTGAGCTGCAAAAGAGATGGAACGAATTGATGCTATATTCAGCTGACAAGAATGGATGGGATTCAGTCTTTTTTGGATGAAATGAAATTGGGTCTAGCTTTTCAGATATACGCAGATATATCGTCATACCGATACAGTATCATCTCCAGATGGATCCTCACCTGACGCCCGGATTTTCTTGAACCCCGGCACTTTCCACTGTATCCTGTCCTCCAACATCAAAGAATGGTATTTCCGCATCCGGATACCATCGTTCGAGGAACGTGAGCATGTGGTATTTCATGAATACGTTCAGAGGCATACCTGTCATCATCACGATCAGTGTAAGCATGATCAACTGGACAAAGATCACAGGTGCCAAGACCACCCATAGCAGGGTTTGAGATCCGAAAAGAACCGATGAAAGGATTAAATAAAGTATCACATCGATCAGTATCATGAAAATGCCAAGTATCAGCATGCATAGTATCACCACAATACCCACAACAATACCTGCTCCGATCCAGAGAAAGATCCTGCCGATCCAGTAGGCTAATATTTGTTCTTTATCTTCCATGGAATTGTTGAACACTTTCTTAAAAGCAGCAATTATACCGATCTCATGATACATTGCAAGTGGTATCGATAAATTGATAAATGAATTTATCACTGCGCCTGTTATCGTGATTCCAAGGAGGATAAATCCAAGCAAGCCAATACCAGCTATCAGTCCCGGCAAGAACGGGCCGGATGTTTGATCGATCAGCTGCAGGATCAGGGGCAGTGCAGCTATGATGATTAGTGAAAAGAAGATCAAAAACAAAATGAATCGTATGATGAATAGATCTAAGCCGGGTCCCATATATTTCCTTGAATAATCCCAGAACTTCACCTCGTTCTTTGTCAGGGAATCCACAAAGACAAACTCCATAACACAGGAGATATACCCGAATACTGCCGCAAGTACGATCAGAAGAACAATCCCCATAATGATCAGACCTGGGTATGAAATCGGAACTAACTGATCGAATACCTGCCCGATCGAGTCGATCTCTCCCATTGAATCAATATCCCCTGCTGGATGTGAGGTATTGTATCCGGAATTCCCAAAACCTAGACCCCCACTTATCAGAAATACAATGATCGCGAGTTTTAGCCATTTCCAGAGATCGAACGGTTCGATCAGGGCTTTTTTTGTTCTTTCATAGGCTTTGTTAAGCGTATCCGCAACATGATAGATCATAAATCGAATTACTGTGCATTTAAATAAATACTTGACCCTTTCAGGATTTTCTGTTGTTCACCTATAATGTTAAGACTATTTATGGATCAAAAAACCGATCGAACCTCTCCTGCATAAGGGATCTGGTTCTTACACGTGGGGTCAGAGGTCTTTTTTGCCGTGTTCGGATATGTATTTTCCAATGGCATTCCAAGAGGCATACCACGTTTGTCCCATTTTCACCGCATCCAGTATCCCCTGCCTTGCTCTCAGGCTGAGATATTCCTGCGAGTATGGGGTTTGTTTTGCGAGTTCCTTTAGAGGTACCAACTCGTCGGGTCCACCCGATGCAGAGAGATAAATGGTAAGGCTTTCATCCACCGCTTTTGCAATAAAGTTTGCAATCGGCTTCAGATTTCCCGAATCCGCCGATCGGAGTGCAGAATAGTATTTCTTCCGGTCTTCTTTTCTCAGCACCACCGGAGGATAGTCCTTTGAAATAAGATACAAATTCGTAAGGAGGCGTGCCATCCTCCCATTACCGTCAATAAAAGGATGGATCTCAACAAACCTGTGGTGCATTACGGAAGCAGTTTCTATGGGATGGGCATCCCTTTCCCCGATTTTCCCGAGCAGGTCATCCATCAGTGCCACGATCTTCGGCCAGTCGGGAGGCGTTTTTACTGCTCCTGTTATTCGCACGTTGTTAGTGCGATATTTCCCTGCATCCTCAAGCAATCCGGCAGTTACCATCTCATGCAGTTGCTGGATGTTAACGTGATCGATGGTTGTCCTCTCGGTTGCCAGCTTTTCCACCAGATCAAAAGCCCTTGCGGTGTTGCTGGCTTCAAGATGTTCCCGTAGAGATCTCCCGCCGATCGTAACCCCATCTTCCAATATGACCTTTGTTTCCTGAAAGGTGAGAGTATTTCCCTCTATGGCGTTGGAATGATAGGTATGCATAAGCTTCATTTCCTCATGCAGTTTCCTGACAACGTCTGCCGGTAGGGGCCGCATGGAATTGAGCCTGTCCAGCTTCAGGCCTATACGCTCAATAAGTTGTCTGTTGATCAGTGATGTATCGGTATCTTGCATATTTTCAATTATCCGATATGTTTCGGACTCATATATCGGTATCGGTTGAATTTAGGCATATCCGATACCAAGTATGGAACGATCCATACGAATGAGAGGAGATCAATCGGTCAATCCGGGTATGCGGACCTTTGGCCGTCTTTATCAGTTTATGCTCGGGAGCGCTGGAAAAACCAGTTCAGAAGCAGACAGCCATCCTGGGAACCATGACCATAGGCGGATCAATACAAAATGTGGACAATCTTGCAGACATGCTCCAGATAAGTCTCGATGCAGGTGCCAAGAAAGTGCTCATCCCCGCATCCGCCACCGCAAAACTTGGAACAGTGCCACCGGACCTGCTGAGCAAGTTCCAGCTATCGTTCTATGATGAGCCCATAGACGCTGTACACAAGGCTTTGTACTTTGGGAATTGAATCCACCTCGATCGCACTTTCCCGGAACACAACTTGGCCATGAGACTTATTAGTTCACTTGAGCGCTAGCGAAAGTGGACGCGCCCTCCCGAGGCGCGACTCGGGCTTTTAGAACTCCAGCGCATCCTTCGGACAGGCCACAACACACCGTCCGCATTTAATGCAATCCGGGTTATTCCCGATATCCCTTACCTCCAGGTCCATCGGGCATTTCTTCTCGCAGATTTTGCAGTCTATGCATTTATCATGAGCCATCTTCAGCTGATATTTACTACCTCCCAGTACCCGCTGCAACGTACCCATTGGACAAATAGCACACCAGGCACGGGGTTTGAGGTATGTACCCATGGATACGGAGATGATGGTCATTGTCACACACATGGAAGCAAGGACCGTGCCGATGTTGTCAAAGGTGTTCTGGGTGCCCAGGGCGGTCGTCAATCTGTATATCATGAACCCCATCGTCACGACGAATACGGGGATCCTGACACGGTAGCTTGACAGGATCGACGGGACATTCCTGTTCTGTGACATTTTGCTGACGGTGAAGTCATACAGACTCCCGCGTGGGCACAGGTTCCCGCAGAACCAGCGTCCCCGGAATACTGCGGTGGTCATGAGGGTGAGCATTACAACTGCCATCACATAACCAAGTATGGGGAACCACAGTCCTCCGATGGATACAATGAACACGATCAACCAGATATATGGTGTGATCTTGAGCATCACCAGCCCTCCATTTCCTGTTCTATATTTTCCACCCAACTGTGAACAATATCCATGATCATTTTCTTGATTTCTTCCTTGTCTTTGATCATGTAGAGGTATGAATATCCTCCACCGTCAAGGTTCTTCTGTGATTTGATCAGTATGTCCTTATCAGTAAGTTTCTTGACCGATCGTTGTATCGTTGAGAGTTCCAGTCCAGTTCTCTTTGCGATGCAATCTGTATTGCACCATTCATTGCATTGGGTCAGGAAGTATTCTGTGACCTGCAGATCAGCTCTGGTAAGGTTCAGGGCGCATTTGATCACATCAGTGATCTTGAATTCCTTGCAGGCAAAGTCTATCATTGTGTTTAACCCCTGGTATTGAATATATTAACAGTACTGCTACTTCACGGCAGTATGCGTATATATATGTTATTAAGTACTGATACTTTGCTATTATTACTGCAGTAATGTATGTGTCATCCGATCGGCTGTATGTTGGTGCTTAAGTTTGACAACCTATGCTAACGTTGACTGAATTCTTATTTCCATTACAGACCCGGATCTATATAGATACACTCACCTTCTACGGAGTTGAATGCCTGCTATATCTAAGGCTCAACTAAAAAAAATAAATAGTGAAAATATTGTTTATGCTATATTCATTCCATTCATTTGTCTATATTACTTTTTCATCATTTTGAAAAAGTTAAACTATCAGTCGGACAAACTGTAATACAATCCATGCATTTAGAACATTTAGGATGTACAGCAGGATCAGATTTTCCTTCATTATAAAGACTATATTCCTTATTTAGATTTGTAATGTAACAGACATCATCACATTTACCACAATCAATACATTTACCGTGATCAATTTTAATTTTGAATAAGCTCATTCGGTTAAAATACCCATTGATCCACGAAATGGGACATCCGATCTTACGATATTGGTAACTTGCAGCCATTTCATTATTCTTACTTAGTTTCATCATTGATTCAATAATATATCCTATTGGACACATCCAACGACAGAAAACGTTTCCAAAAATGATTCCTAAAAGTCCACCAAATAGTAGTAAATATACAAGAGAAATGCTATAATAAGCTACCATTACATAAATGCTCAATCCTATTAATAACTGAATTGTTCTTCGTTTTAGCATGTCATCCATCTCCGATTAGTGACAAATGTATGATATAATCTTGAGCATTACCATGCCTCAAGTTCCCGTTCGACCTTGTTCATCCATCCGCAAACAATATCCATGATCATTTTCTTGAGTTCTTCCTTGTCTTTGATCATGTAGAGATATGAATACCCTCCACCGTCAAGGTTCTTCTGTGATTTGATCAGTATGTCCTTATCGGTAAGTTTCTTGACCGATCGTTGTATCGTTGAGAGTTCCAGTCCAGTTCTCTTTGCGATGCAATCCGTATTGCACCATTCATTGCATTGGGTCAGAAAATATTCTGTGACTTGCAGATCAGCTCTGGTAAGGTTCAGAGCGCATTTGATCACATCACTCATTTTGAATTCCTTGCAGGCAAAGTCTATCATTGTGTTAGCCTCTGGCATTGGATATATAGGCAGTACTGCTACTTCATAGCAGCATAACTATATATACGTTCTTAAGTGCAGATATCATTGCCATGATAACAACAGTACTGGAGGGGTTATTCGATCAGTTGCATGCTGTTGCTCAAGTTTGACAGCTTATGCTACGTTGACTGAATATGATCTCTATTTTTCATATACGGATTAAAACAGATCTACACGGATATTTCTGGCAAAGAGTGGACATGATCTTCGGTCAGAACTATCAAATTCAGGATCAATATCACTCAGTGACGTATGATAAGTGCTACTACGTGTATCATGTTGTGTTGCTTAAATTAAAAAGGTAAAAAAAGGGTAAAAGAACCAAATGTGACCATGCGTGCGATGGTACACCTTTTCCTCGAATAATTCCTATGTTACTTCGTTTGCATGATCGTCAGCACCTGTATCTCCTGGATCTCACAGGTGTCTGCAATGTGATGTATGTACTTTTTCCGTCATCACTCTTTGGATTTCATACTTTTATTGTCCATCGTTAAGAACAATTATTTGCGATTTTTGGCGGGAGGTTCAATCACCCGAACGGTCTCTTCTCCTGTGAAACTGGTCCCTACAAGCATTTTTCCAGTGAACGTCAAGGTTCCTTCAGGCTGATCAACGGTCTCCCTGATAAGTGTCGGATCGAATCTTGCGACCAGGTTTCCCCTGTCATCTGAATAAGTGTCACTGGCAGGTACACCGTTCAGTTCCAGAGTATTGGTATCTACTTTACTGTACGCAATATCTGCATGTACTGTCACCATAGGTCCCTCTAAATTGAGATTAAGAGTTGCGGGTGCAATCTGGATATCAATGGTATCCGGCTCGGGACTGGTGTCTGCGAAAGCAATGCCAATGTACGCTAAAGAGATAAATACTATTACAAAAACAGTGGTTATATTCTTGATATTCCTCATATTCTACCTCCTATAATCAGCGATACACCAATTTGGATCATTTTTGATGTTTCGTTTCACTAATGTGTATTTTCAACACATTATACATATATATGTATTGTTACTTATAACTGTTGATCGTAACATCATTAAATCGTGTTCGCTTATCCACACCATCTCCATTTTTTTTGTCAGATATACGAATAAACATGCTATGGATAGATAGAACCAATAAAGTGCTGTACAATCATACCCGACCAACTCCCTCATAGCAGTACTGGTGAGAATGGGATATTCTCCCTTTGTTCTGAGAGATATTCTTGGCCGGGTTTCTGATGCATCACCCTTTGGCAGTATTGTCAGCGAGGCTGTACACATGGTACCTGCTGAGTTTAACAGTTACCGGATATCTGTGGAAGAGCGTAGATATTCTTCAGGAAAGTGTGGATCTGCCAAATTCGGGTTGTGTCTATTAAGAACATTGAAGGGGCATGGAGTGAGATGAAGCGAACGGCAGCTATCGTTAAATTATGACTGTTTGACGAAAAATATGGATCAACTTTTCCGAATAGAAGAGTTTTTGTGCCTTGGGAGTAATGTTGGAGATGTGAAGTATTCAATTCTAGAATATTAATATAAATCAAGATCATCTATTACACCATATATGGATCACAGGAGATATTTATGAGCACACGCAAATATATGCTTGGGAATGCTGCCATTGCACGCGGCATTATTGAAGGAGGAGCGCGGGTCATCTCGGGATATCCGGGTACTCCTTCATCAGAGATCGTGGATAATCTGTCCGCAATGGACGATCGCGATTTCTATATAGAATGGTCTGTCAATGAAAAAGTGGCCATGGAAGTTGCAGCCGGATCGGCGATGTCCGGTATCCGTTCCGTTGTGACGATGAAACATGTCGGCCTCAATGTTGCGGCTGACCCCCTGATGACGCTTGCATACATGGGCGTGAAGGGTGGCATGATAGTGCTCGTCGCCGATGATCCGTCATGTCATTCCTCCCAGAACGAACAGGACAGCCGGCGATATGCACAGTTCTCACTATTACCGTGTCTGGACCCTTCCACATCACAGGAAGCAAAGGACATGATCCCCTATGCTTTTGAACTATCCGAGAAGTTCGAGATCCCTGTACTGTTCAGACCCACCACACGTATATGTCATGGCAAATCCGACATTGAACCGGGAGAGATCCACGATTCCAACAGGGATGCGAATTTTGAAAAGGATCCTTCCCGCTGGGTCATGATCCCGTCCAATGCACGGCAGCGCCATCCGCACCTGCTTGGCATTCAGGAAGGTATAGCTAAGGAACTGGAAAGTTCCCCCTGGAATGAACTGCTGATCAACGAGGATGCAACGATAGGTATCATTGCATCAGGGATCGCATCCGTCTATGTCAGGGAGATCATAGAGAAGCTCGATGTGTCGGTGTCGTTCCTTAAGATCGGCACATTTCCAATCCCGGAGGGGATGATCCGGCAGCTCTACGATGACGTGGACACGGTCCTTGTGATCGAGGAGCTGGAACCTATTGTTGAGGACCGCTGCAAGATCATTGCACATGAGACAGGTGCGGATGTCAGGATCATAGGAAAGAGCGATGGTACTGTTCCGCGTGAGGGTGAGCTCAACATCGACCTGTGTGAGAGGGCAATAGCGGATGTCGCTGGCCTGGACATTGAGGATATGCCCGAATCCAGATCTGCTATGGAACTTCCAGCCCGTCCACCGGCAATGTGTCCGGGATGCTCTCACCGTGGAGCGTTCTATGCCATGAAAAAGGCGTTCGGACCGGACGCGATTTTCCCCAGTGATATCGGTTGTTACACCCTTGGCATACAGAGCGGCACGGTGGACACGACCCTGTGCATGGGTGCAAGTATCACGGTCGCCGCTGGCATATACCATGCAGGAGAGACCCGGCCGATATGCTGTTCCATAGGCGATTCCACCTTCTTCCATACCGGAATGAACGGTCTGCTAAATTCCATCTACAACAAGGCGAACATCACCGTTGCGATTCTGGACAATCGTATCACTGCCATGACCGGCCACCAGCCAAATCCCGGAATGGGAAAGACTGCAACAGGTGAACCGACTACGGAAGTTTCCATTGAAAATCTCTGCAGAGAGCTTGGAGCAGGGTTTGTGGAGGTGGTCGATCCCTATGATCTGTCCACAACAGAGGATGTATTCCGGCGTGCAAAGGATTATGAGGGCACAGCGGTCGTCATTACGAACAAGCCGTGCGTAATTTCAGCACGCCGTTCAGGTATTCGTATGATACCCTACACAGTTGACGCTGACAAATGTACCGGATGCCGACAGTGTGTATCCCTGGGCTGCCCTAGTATAGAATTCGACAAAACAACGTCACTCGCTAAGATCATGTCCACATGTACAGGTTGCGGGGTATGTGCCCAGATATGCAAGTTCGATGCGATGGTGGAGGTGAAAAAATGAGTATGGAGGAGTCCGATAGTTTTGATCTTCTTATATCAGGCATAGGAGGACAGGGCGCGATACTCGCATCAGATATCATTGGCAGGGCTTCGGTGCTCGAAGGTTTCTCCATCAGGGCGGCTGAGACTCATGGCATGGCACAACGTGGAGGATCCGTTGTCAACCATATCCGGATCGGTTGTGACCTGGGTACGATGATCCCTCTTAAGGGCACCGATGGTATGATGGCAATGGAACCAATAGAAGCAATGCGATATATCGATCAGCTATCCGACAACGGTGTACTTGTGATGAACACTGAACCGGTCTATCCTGTGACCGTGACCTCGGGGAATTCCGAATATCCGGAGGTAACGAAGATCGTCGAGTCTCTTAAGAAGGACCATCGTGTGATCGCGTTCAATGCATCGGAAATAGCAACGAAGGCAGGTGCTGTGCAGGCGATGAATGTCGTGATGGTCGGTGCGATATCCAATTTCCTTCCTCTCGACAAGTCTGTCCTGCTGGCATGCATTAAAGAGATGGTTCCACCCAGGACGATCGACGTGAACATAAAGGCCTTTGAGATGGGAAGAAGTGCGGTCGATCTCTGATCGCGCTCCTCTCATTCTATACCCATTTATGAAAATCCCAACGGTCCCATGCACCAGAGTTCCATGTACCAGATACCGATAATTGATTTCGATCTTGACCACACTCTTGATTGTGGACAGGTGTTCAGATGGGAGAAGAAGGATGACTGGTGGACAGGTGTGGTACGGGGTAGTGTTGTCAGTGTCCGTCAGGACACTGGGGCGGATGTCCTTTGGGTCAACAGCGATCTGCCCGAGGGTGTCATCAGATGGTATTTCAGACTGGATGATGATCTTTCACAGATCCTCTCACTGATCAACAGGGACCAATATATCAATGCTGCCATAGCGGGATATCGCGGACTACGTCTCATACGGCAGGACCCCTGGGAATGTCTGATCTCGTATATGCTCGCCACGGCATCCAATATTCCCCGGATCAAGAACGGTATCTCCAGGTTGTGCCAGATCGTTGGTGATGAGATCGAGCCGGACTATTACAGTTTCCCTGATGCAGGCACCCTGGCCAATGCCTGTGAAGATGATATCTCTGATTGTAAACTTGGATTTCGTGCATCAAGGATCATAAAGGCCGCAGGCCTGGTGGCAGAGGGAGAACTGGATCTGGATGCGACAGCCCGTCTCGATTATCCTGAGGCAAAACAACAACTCATGCTGGTCAAAGGCATAGGTGAGAAAGTTGCGGATTGCGTGCTGTTGTTCTCTTTCGATAAAATGGGAGCATTCCCGGTAGATACTCATGTTGAACAGGTAGTACGTTCATACTATGGTGACGATGAGTTCTTCGGGGGTACGGTTACAAAAAAGAAGATCGGGGAATGGGGCAGGTCATATTTTGGAAATTATTGTGGTTATGCACAGCAGTATCTCTTTTATGGGAAACGGCTTGAGGGAATCCGGTCAGATCTTCGCTGACGGGATATCCCGATGTGTGGTATGAGCCAATTATCGGGAGGCCAACGATGCATATAGGGTCACTTGTGAGGTCAAGCAATTTGTATTTGATCTGATCATTTAAGCAGCCTTGACATGCGTTCCCATATGGACGGCTTGTAGATCTTGACACTTGCCTGCGTAACGGTCACATCTATAGCATGTCCCTTCGGATCACTGATAATAACATCCTCCAGATAGATATGTGATATTCCATTGGTCTTCGGTCCTGCTACCAGGGTAATGGTCGCAAAGACGGCAGGTGTTGTCACGTCACCTTCTCCAAGAATGCATCCGTATACGTTCTTGATAGATCCGGTCTCTGTGAGCCCAACCGTGAAGAATGATCGTTCTTCCCATTGCTGGAACAAAGTACCTTCACTCACGTCCTCAATATGCATTTTTGAATCGTCAAAACGGGGTTCAAAATACATTCCTGATATTTCGGCGTTCGGATACACGAAAACCTCTACAGTGAATGCATCTCCGGCACATACAGTGGGAGATGACGGTTTTAGGATCACATCTGTTGCAGATGCAACGGGGATACCAATACCAAACAATGTCAGTAGCAACACACATACAATGATCGATCGTTTGAGAGACATAGGATCACCTCATAAAATATTAATTAAAACAGGGAAAGTCCCTGTTTTAATCAACGGTCTCCCCAAAGTGATATGATGTTACTGTCAGATCCTGGATGTTGATAACACCATCCTGATTCACATCCCAGCGTGGGTATGGTGTACTGACAGTGTTGCCATACTGCTGACCGATCAGGGTGATATCCAGAATGTTCACTTCACCATCCTCATTCACATCCCAGCGGGGATGGACATCATTGATGGTGATACTGTGCTGCATTGAGGTGGTCTCAGTACCATCACTTACAGTCACTTCAATAGTATGAGTGCCTGCACTGGAGTAATCCGTATTCCATACATAGCTGGACAGGGTGCTGATGGTCACACCATCGATCTTGATGATGTAGCTCAATGCATCGCCGTCTTCATCGGAAGCGGATGCTTCGATATTGATGGATTCTGCTTCATTGTACGTGCTACCGTCAGAAGGCACCAGTGTATTGATCACAGGTGCATGGTTGAGTTCGCTCACAACGATGGTCGCACTCTCAGTGTCACTGAACTCACCATCTGTCACCGTGAAGTACACAGTGTATGTTCCGGCCTGACCCACGGATGGGATCCAGCCAAACACACCGGTTGCGGTGTCAAAGTTTGCACCCTCCGGCATATCGGTAGCCGAGTATACAAGATTGTCACCATCAACATCAGAACCACTGACCGTGAAGCTCAGGGCGCTCGCCTCTACTACGGATTGTGAACTGATCGAACCCATGACCGGTGCATGGTTGAGCTCGCTCACGACGATGGTCGCGCTCTCAGTGTCACTTAGGGCACCATCTGTCACCGTGAAGGACACAGTGTAGGTTCCAGCCTGACCCTCGGCGGGCGTCCAGCTGAACACGCCGGTGGTAGTGTCAAGACTGGCACCTCCCGGCATATCGGCAGCCGAGTATGTGAGACTGTCACCATCGGCATCAGAACCACTGACCGTAAAGCTCAGGGTGCTCACTTCTTCAACGGCCTGTGAACCTATCGAACCCATGACCGGAGCATTGTTGAGTGAAGCCACAGTAATGGTCGCGGTTTCGGAATCATTGAGGTAACCGTCTGTTACTGTGAAGGACATAGTGTAGGTTCCAGCCTGACCCACTGATGGGGTCCAGCTGAACACGCCGGTTGCGGTGTCAAGACTGGCACCCTCTGGCAGACCGGTTGCCGAGTAGATGAGACTGTCACCGTCGACATCAGAACCGCTGACCGTAAAGCTCAGGGCACTCGTCTCTACAACGGCCTGTGAACCGATCGAACCCATTGTGGGTGCTGTGTCCACGAGTATCGTGGCATTGGATGTGCTCACACTTACCGCATTTGAATCAGGATCACTGATGACCACATCAACCAGATTAAGCTGTGCATACCCTGTGGTACTGCCAGCTGTCAGATCAACAGTTGCCATCACACCTTCCCCGAATACGTAGCCTTCGCCCAGGAGTGTGACGTAGGTGTTTGAGACCTCGCCTGCATCATTATCAATAGTACCCGCACTGAACATCGTTGTACCAGTCTGACTGAACAGGGAACCTTCGACAATACCGTTAACATTCATGGATGAACTTCCAAAGATCAGATCGAACTGTGCACCTGTCATCGGCACCTCCGGATCAATGGACACATCAGCGGTAAAGGTCTCACCTGGTACGACCGTCAGGGTAGACGGGGTGATGGTAATTACTGAAGCATCGCCCGCATCCTGTGGGGTTGCTCCGGGTGCACCCGGTGCTCCTGGAGCGGCTTCCTCTGCTTCTGTTACGGTGACAGTCCATGCCTGTGAGACCGAACCATTATCATTGGAACCTGCAAATCCGATATTATATGAACCGGCCGTGTCCCAGTTGACCATTGTTTCCATGGTGCCACTTGCGATCTCAGTCCCATCCTGTGTCCAGGTCATTGAAGTCAGTTCCTGATCAGTGGTCACACTGAAAGAGGTAGAATCGCCAACGTTTGGAGCCAGCGAGCTACCTGCCGGAAGAAAGGCATTGATATGAGGCATCACACTTCCTCAGCCACCATTGATGGCCCAGTTCTGACTCACTGCACCGTTTGCATTGGAACCTTCGAACTGGATAGTGTGCCCGTCCTCATCCGGCACGACCCAGGTGTACTCCAGAGCCCCGGTGGATACAAGTTCATTATCAACATACCATTCCATGGTTGTCAGATCCTCATCGGTCCACACCTGGAACTTTTTGGAATCAGCCATGTTGAACGGGTTGTTCTCACTCGGTGCGAATCCGGTGATGTGTGGCCCTGTTGAACTGTCCGGGATTATTGCTGTAATGGTGTAGGTCGGTGTGTTGGGATCAGCGCGATACCGGGTGGAGTCTGGGGTGATGTTGGGGAGGGTGATGATCTGGTTGTCGGGGGTTGTGATGGTGGCTGTGTGATCTAAATTATGTTTTGTACCATCTACGTCCACATGGTATCCACAAATTGCTGCTGAACCTGTACGTTCACTATCTGGTAATGGGACCCGACCCATACCATTTGTATAAAAACTTGCTACATTATCTGTATGAGCATTTACACTCGAAACTTCTTCGTCATTATCAAATATTACTTCTGCATTTGAAATCGGCGTTCTCAAATTGTTTTGGACAATAATATCTGAGTAATAATACAATGACAGATTGTTATTATAATATAGATTTATATCATAATCCACATTCAACCAAACTGGATCTATAACTGCACCTTGTGAATTTAACCTATAACAGGAAGAATCTATTATTTTAGTATTCACATTAGGCAAACCAAATAAATTATAAATTGATATAGTATTTTTATTCAGGTCGTCTAATACAGTTGTATTTGTAACAGTTACATTGATTAATGTTGTATTTATTGTATCCCCTAATCCAACACCCGCATCAACAATATTACTATTTGTAATCGTCAACCCACTCACATTTATAGCAGCAACAATCCCACCACCGGTTGAATAAATATGATCAAGTGTAACATTCCGTGCACCGCCCGTGGGATTACCATACGTACCGCCAGTTATCAAAACATCGTTCCCTATAACATGATCGTAAATATGTATATTTGACATTAATAAATTGCTGGCAGGATGTAAATCAACACCATTGTGCCCATGATGTCTAATGGTCACATTCTCAACACGGTCAAAATTCTCATTACCAGATAAACCAAATCCACTCCACCCAGTATTATTTATCTGAATGTCATGGAAATAATTATGTCCGCCTTCTGTAAAAGACAATCCAAGTGTTCCAGTTGTTGGGTCTGCTGAATCCCGAATGTTATTTA
>JAIOTO010000054.1 GCA_021106765.1 Methanosarcinaceae archaeon | reverse complement strand
GTATTGATTAACAAATTGTAGGAGATATACATAATATGGCAGATTATGAACTGACAGGCAAGACAGTATTGGTAACAGGTGGGGCCGGATTTATCGGCAGCCATGTGTTGGATCATTTGATAGGTAAGGGTGCCAGTGTAGTAGTTTTCGATAATCTTAGCTCTGGCCGGATGGAATTTATTGAACATCATCTCGACAGCGATGATCTTACAATGATCAAGGGCGATCTGCTGGATACCGATGCCATCGATGCGGCATGCAAGGGTGTTGACATGGTGTTCCATCTGGCGGCCAATCCGGATGTGCGTCTTGGTGCGGTGGATACACGGGTACATTTTGACCAGAACATTACAGCTACCTATAATCTGCTCGAAGCAATGCGTAAGGCCTGTGTTCCCAACATTGCGTTCACGTCCACATCTACTGTGTATGGTGAGGCAGACATGGTTCCCACACCTGAGGATTATGGTCCCCTTGTTCCAATATCACTATACGGTGCATCCAAACTGGCATGTGAGGCACTGATAACATCCTACTCTCACACGTTCGATATGAGGGCATGTATATTCAGGTTCGCGAATATCGTGGGGGAGCGGAGTACTCATGGTATAATTGTGGATCTCATCGAGAAGCTACGCAATGATCCCGATAATCTGGAGATCCTGGGGGATGGTCGCCAGTCCAAATCATACCTGTATGTTACTTCCTGTGTGGATGCGGTGTTGTTCGCAGTGGAACATAGCGATGAACAGGTCAATATATTCAATATAGGATCTGAGGACACTATTGATGCGACCGGTATCGGTGAGATCGTTGTTGATGAAATGGGGCTCGAGGACGTGGAATTCACGTACACCGGGGGTAGTCGTGGATGGAAAGGTGATGTTCCGAGAATGATGCTGTCTGTCGATCGGGTAAAAGCGATCGGATGGCACCCGGATACCTCGTCCGGGGACAGCGTTCGTTCAACTGTCAGGGTGTTGCTCAAATAATGGATATTGTGTTCTAATGGCATTAAAAAAACCTGAACTGCTGGCTCCGGCAGGAACAATGGAATCGCTCATCGCCGCGGTGGAGAATGGGGCAGATGCTGTGTATCTTGGAGCTCGTACTCTTGGAGCCCGGGCCTACGCCGGTAATTTTTCCAACGAGGAACTCAAGGAGGCTATCGATTATGCGCACCTGCGGGGAGTTAAGGTCTATGTGACCATGAACACCCTGCTCAGGGATGCGGAGTTCAGGGATGCGGTGGATCTGCTGCATCATCTGGACGTATCCGGTGCGGATGCGGTCATCGTCCAGGATGTGGGATTGTTTTCCCTTATACGCGAGCGTTTTCCGGAATTACCCGTTCATACAAGTACCCAGTTGACCATACAAAACACCGAAGGTGTTCGTTTGTTCCAGAGATCCGGCGTACGGCGGGTGGTCCTTGCCAGGGAGATGAGCCTTGAGCAGATCAGGACGATCAAGCAGAACACGAACATGCAGATCGAGGTGTTCGTGCATGGGGCATTGTGTATCTCATATTCCGGCCAGTGCCTGATGAGCAGCATGATCGGAGGCAGGAGCGGTAACCGGGGTCACTGTGCCCAGCCCTGCCGCAGGGAGTATCGTCTGTTGGACAGAGGCCAGGAGGTGCGGACCGATGGCGAGAATCTTCTCAATCCATGTGACCTGAACACTGCCGATCTGATCCCCCGGTTGATCGAGGCCGGTATTGATTCATTTAAGATCGAAGGGCGAATGAAACGGCCCGAGTATGTGGCAGCAGTGGTGCAGATCTACCGGCAGCTGATCGATCGGTATATGGAGGACCCTGCCGGGTATTATGTGTCAGAGGACGAGGCTACCCGTCTGGGGCAGCTATTCAACCGCGGTTTCACGGATGCATATCTGCGTGGCAGTACGGATGGTATGATGAATCATCTGTGGCCGTACAATCGTGGGGTGCACATTGGCGATGTTATCAGTCACGACCGCCGGAAAGAGCGTGTGCGTGTCAGATTGGTCGGTGAACTTGAGCAGGGAGATGGTATAAGCATTGGGGTTTCGTTCGAGGCAGGGGACAGCGTACGCGCCCTGTACCATAATGGCAGGAAGGTGGACCATGCCGGCCCGGGTGCGGTGGTGGACATTCCGTTCTCCACTCCGATCAGGGAAGGGGAAAGTGTCTATCGTACGCGGGACCGATCGCATATGGATGCCCTGGAGAAAACGTTCACGTCAGGAGCTCCTATCCGCACGGTACCGGTAAATATAACAGCAACGGCCCGGGCGGGCTCGGTGTTTGAGCTTGAGATGGAGGATGTGGATCACAATAAAGTGCAGGTACGTTCTGAGTGGGTTGTGGAGCAGGCGAAGAAGCGCCCCATGTCTGAGGAACAGGTACGGCAACAGTTGACTAAACTGGGAGATACGGTGTTCGAGGTCGGGAAGGTCTCGTTGTTCATTGTGGGTAATGTGTTCATACCGATACGCTATCTCAATGATATTAGAAAGAAAGCGATATCACAGCTTGAAGACAAGCGATTATCCCGATGGAAGCGAGTTGGTCACGAATACCATACGGATAATAACGAGGATGAGGACCCGGATCCACAATGTGTCTATCATCAGGACAACACGCCGTATCTGGCGGTCAGTGTGAACGACCAGAATGCTCTGCGAGCAGCGCTGGCCGGCGGAGCGGATGTCATCTATTTTGGCGGCGAACACTATCGTGGGGCCGAACTGCCGGACATCCACCAGGCCACAGAGGTCTGTAAACGTGCCGGATGTCAGCTGTATCTCGCCACCCCGCGTATTGTGACTGATGATGAATTGCCCGGGGTCGAGTGTATTCTGTCGCTCGCAGGATCGGGGTGTGATGGTGTCGTTGTCTCAAACCCCGGGATCCTGGCAGAGGCAAGAAGACAAGGGTTGAATGTGATCGCGGACAGTCCGCTGAATGTGTTCAATCGTCGATCCCTGAGATCCATGCAAGATATGGGTGTGGGAAAGACGGTCCTGTCCCAGGAACTGACACTTGAGCAGATCGAACATATCGCAAAGTGCGGTCCGGTGGAATGTGTGGCTGAAGGTCGTACCACTGTAATGGTGTCCAAATACTGTATGGCAGGTGATATCCTGTCCCAGGGAGAGGTCTGCAGTCGTCCCTGTGAGAGCAGCGAGCTTGAGATCGTGGATGCGAAAGGATATGCTTTCCCTCTGCGGATGGATGATCGCTGCCGGATGCATGTGCTGAACTCACGGCGGCTGTGCATGCTGGACCATCTGGATGATCTGGTAGCCACCGGGGTCGCAGGGGTACGGATCGAAGCACGGGCGGACCCTGCACCTGACCTGGAAGCCCTGACACGTGCCTATCGTAATGCTCTGGATGGGAACGATCGCCCGCGTTGTTCAGCTCTGGGAACAGAGCCTACCACCGGACACTACTACCGAGGTGTGCTATGAAAGGGAAGGATTGAATGTGATGAAGACTATGAAGGTATTTCTGTCCGGCTCCATACGGGGAGGACGTCAGCTGCTCCCCACGTACCGTTCTCTCTGTGATCGGCTTGAGGGCATGGGCCATGAGGTGGTCAGTGCCCATGTAGCCGACGCACAGGTGGAGGAGAAGGAACTGGAGATGAGCGAGCTTCAGATATTCGAGCGTGACATGGGCGGCATCAGGATATGTGATTGCCTGGTCGCCGAGGTCAGTGTGGCATCCACAGGTGTGGGTTATGAAGTATGCAGTGCCATTGCCAGGGGACTGCCGGTACTGTGTGTACATACCCCGGCAGCGCCGGTCTCTGCCATGATTCTCGGCAACCCCTACATCGATATAAGGGAATATGCGGATATGGAGGAACTTGGGACGATTGTGCGGGGATTTATGGAGAGGGTTGCAGAGGTGTGATCTGTGTTCGCAGTTCAATATATTAGCCACACTGTGCACCGATGTGGAACTCATATTACCGATATCTGCCGGTTCCAGCAGTAACCATTAAATACCAATGTATTCAATCTTATCCTGATAACCATGATACCAGGACCGGAGATCGGAGTAGTCATAATTGCCATTATAGCGGCACTTCTTTTGTACAAGATATTGAAAACGATCAAGAAGATGGTAGTGAACACCATCGTTGGCTTTGTTATCCTGGTGGCCGCAAATCTCGTATTTGGTCTCGGGATCGCATATTCGTGGATCGTGCTCCTGACATGTGCACTGGCAGGTCCAATTGGTGCACTGTTGATCATACTGCTGAATTATCTTGGCATAGCGTTCTGATCGGGCAGCCTGAACACGGCGTTGACCATGTGCCTGAGATATGGTCGGCCCCGAAAACGCTTTTCCCAAATGGTATCCCTGATCGTCACCATCTCGAAGTTCCCGAACAGGTTAATGACCTCTTCTTTTGTAAAATAGTGGTAGATCACTCCATTCCGACGCAGGAACGTGTCCTGTTCGACCTTCTCTCCACCATACCGCATATCCTGAATACCAAAGGCCTCGAAGAAGACCAGGCCTCCGGGTGTGAGGATACGTTCGAACTCAGCGGCGGCTTCGTGGCGTTCCTCTGATAACAGATGCTGCATCACGCCATAACACAGGATGGCATCAAAGGATCGCCCAGCCAGTGGCAGGTGTGTTATTGACGAGGTCATCAGGGGTGCGTTCCGGTCTCGTCTGTTGAGTCTCTCCTTTGTTGCGTGCAGGGCGGTGAGCGATACATCTGTGCCACAAATATCATAGCTGTCCGTAAGGGGCAGCAGGTATCTTCCTTTCCCACAGCCGGCATCCAGTATGCGCTGACCGGGCCGCAGGTTCGAGCGTACCTCTGAGGTGGAACGTGACCCACCCCAGTCCACATGGACATGTTCCTTTTCCCACGCGGAAAAGTGGGATCGGCGATGGAGAGAATGCATTATGGACTATAGGTGGATGCCTCTCTGAACCGCTGGACCAGCAGGTCTTTCTCCAGGGATGACAGGAACCAGCCGGCCTTGGGGCCGGATGTCTGGCCGAGCAATGCTGTGTAGATGGCCCCGAACATCGTCTTTGGATCTACCTGAACCTCCTCTTCGTCAACACCCAGTATCCGGGCCATTGCTATGTGAAGGGTTGAGCCCTCCGTCTTGGCAGTATAGACAAGGTTATGGTAATCCTCACCACTGAGCTCCCCGCTGTCCTCGAGTATTTGCGACAGGGCTCCCAGGAAGGCTTTTTGTTCATCGGACAGGGTCTCTGTTTGTTCTGGCAGTTTATCCTTCACGCTGAATTTCGCAAAGGGTGGTGCGTACATCTCAAGCCAGTTGCCCACGTTGTCGGCCAGTTCCCGGATACATTTCTCATTGGTCGTATCGTATCCTGCTCTTTTCACGATGGACATGATGCGGTCGAAATCCCCATCTGCCACCTGATAAACAGTGGTCATGTGCTTGAATGGGATGTCCGTTTGACAGAGTCCCTTTGCATGGGAGAGTTCCAGCACACGGAGTTCATATTCCCCTGCATCGGGGTTCACGTTCAGGCGCTCGTATTGGTCCACAAGGGAGAGCAGGGGCTGCCCCGGATCGAACTTGATGTGTTTCTCGGGTTTTGTCCG
Source organism: Methanosarcinaceae archaeon (assembly GCA_021106765.1). Lineage (GTDB taxonomy): Archaea > Halobacteriota > Methanosarcinia > Methanosarcinales > Methanosarcinaceae > JAIOTO01. The sequence continues at coordinate 20,324 of JAIOTO010000054.1, read as the reverse complement.
TATAATGAGATATCGCAGGACCTCCGGTGGTACTACCTTAAGCATGTCGGAGATGGAGACCACGACACCTGTGGATGAGGACATGGCACCCTTCTGTCCCAGCATGATCCATTCATAGACGATTGGATGCGGAGGCTCATATCCGAAGATCTCTCGCACGATCCTCTTACCGGTATCATAGGATCCCCCTCTCGACGCATGGTCCTTGCCGAAGGGTTCCACTGTTACTCCCAGGATCTTCCATCTGGCTGCCCAGTCCACGCGCCATGTGAGCTTGCCACCCCCTTTCATGGGTACGATGCCGGAATTTCCGCATTCGCAGGTGTAATCCACGGTCTCAGCATCCAAGTCAAACCCAGTCACATGGGCAGCGTTGATCTTTCCACATTCCTGACAGATAGGATTGAACGGACTCCAGTCGGAAGCAGGGGGTTTCCCGGATACTTCATGCAGGATCGTTGCGATCTCATCTCGCTTTGTCAGAGCGATCTTGATCGCTTCGACATATTTACCGTTCTTGTATAGTTCATCAGCACGGTACACAGTGGGTCTTATCCCCAGATGTTCCATGGCCTCAAGGAATGGTTTGAGGAAATGCTCAGCATAGTTCTTGCAGTTCCCACAGGGGCAGGGTATCTCCGACAGAGGTTTGCCCACATGTTCAGCATAACTTTCATCAAGGAATGGATAGACCTTTCTTAAGGGGTCGAAAGTATCTGCGATATAGATCAGTTCTGCATTTGTCTTCCTGTCAAGCAGGGCCCTGAACGCAACATCTGCAGTGACCACCTCTCGCATATTCCCTATATGGATGTGTCCTGATGGTGTGATTCCGGTAGCTACAAGGTGTTCTTTGTTGATGATACCTGCATCATCTGCGATAACGTCTGCCCAATGTTTCATATCTGCCATATTATGTTTCACCGATCCCTGGGTATAGAAAACAAGGATCCGTCATAATCGGATCCATATCTTACATATTATTTCTGGTCTGCCATAGGTGTTTCATCTATTATATGGATATCCATAGGGTCTGATCAGGAGAACCTCCGATTGACTTTCATCAAAATCCTTGTTACAGTATTCCACATCCAGTATGCTTTTACCATTATCCCTTTGTATATAGGGGCTATCTGTTGGATGATTCCGTATTTATTTAACCTCTTATTCTAAATCTGGTCCTTGTTTTCTTCCCCATTTGTTTCGTTTATAGCAAGGTTTATTTCCATTTAGTAAACCAGAAGCAAACCCCACCACTGTACCTTATCTTTTACCGGAAACTCTAGATTTTTTCCTACATTTTCCAGAGTAGCAATTACATCTATACCCATGGCTTCCATTGATGGTCTTGCATTAAACGGATGTTTGCACTTTCCACCTGTGCCGACACACTTTTCACAGAACATACACTCGCCACCCGTAAGGCCTGCAACAAATCTATACCCCATGTTGAGGGCTTCTCCCTCGAGTTTTAATAATATCTCTGACAATTCCTTCGCTTTCTTCCCAATATCAGACATTGCCTCATCAGACTCTTGTAGAGATGCTGGCTTAGGAGGATATTTGTACTCAGTTGCAAGCATAACACCAAAACTATACCTGGAAAGTATCTTCCTAAACTCATCCAGTTCAAGGGTGTTAGGCGGACAGACGAGATCACCATAATGGTTGCATCTTGGTACCATGCACTTTAGCCGGACACGTTCATCAACAACAATATCCGAAGCCTGTATAATTATAGCCATTGTTGCACCATGTTGGAGTGCAAGGGTAACAAGTTTCTCTAATTGACTTTCATCGCTTACATTTGTCATTCCACTGTCTCCTATCTCTTTATGATGATCTTAATTCAAGATATAACATCTCAGGTCGTTATACGATTATAGAGTATTGGAAGCCTTTCCGGAAGAGTGACAGCATTATCGATAATTGTGTATCCCACATCCGAAAATATGGAGTCCATATAATCACTCGCTTCGGTATCAACGGTTATACAGAAGAAATGCATTCCAAGAGTATTACCTTCCTGGATAGCCATTCTTGTATCTTCAATGGCAACCTGTCCTTCATATCTACCGTCAGCAAAACCAAAATCATAAGGTTCACCATCGGAGAGTAAAACAAGAAGTTTTATCTTTGCATCAACCTGCTTGAGCTTTGCTATGGAATGTCTGATAGCAGATCCCAGCCTTGTGTTGTATGCAGACTCCAAAGCACCTATCTTGCATTCAACCTTTTCTGAGATATTTTCATCAAAATCCTTTATGCTATAGTATTCTACATCAGCTCGGGTATCACCGGAAAATGCATAGATTGCGTATTTGTCACCTATGCTTTCCAGTGCCTCGGTCATTATGACGAGAGCTTCTTTTTCCACATCCAGTATGCTTTTACCATTATCCAGCTTTTTATCTGTAGATGCGCTTATATCTATAAGAAAAAGGGTAGCAACATCCCTTTCACGTTTATCCCTTTGTATATATAGGCGATCCGTTGGATTGATCCCACATTTTCGATCTGTAAAAGCTTCTGTAATTGCATCAAAATCGAGTTCATCCCCGTCAGTTTGTCTTCTTAGTTTACGAAATGATGCGGGTTTCATCATTTTGAAAATGCGGCGTATGAGTGAAATTTCATGTGTATAATGTGCTATTACATCCTGATAAAATTCATTGGATCCAGCTGTAGGTGACACATCATAGACGGTACACCACTCAGATCTGTAATCTTTTATCCGGGAATCCCATTCATCATAGGTGTAACTTCCCAGTACGTCCCAGTTTTTCGAAAGTGCACATCTTGGACCAGATTGCAGTTCTTCCTGCACCATGTCGTCTTCATCCAGATCCAATATCGTTTGCGGAATAAAGCGTTCCAGTATCTGTTCTTTAAACTCTTTTTCTTTTTCCATTACAGAGGGAAGTCCAATTCCCTGTCCCCGATACTCAAGGTTATTAATAAATTTATATTCTCTGGATTTCAGTGAGCCCAGATGTTCTTCAAGAATGTTATAAATATCAACGGTTACTTCAAGGGAGTCAAAGGTTGAAGAATCGGGCTGTAGAATTTTCTTTTCCAGTAAGTTACGGGTCTTTTCAATTGGCACTTTGAGTTTATCATTGATCTCAAATAGTGGTTCATGTTCAACAGAATCCAGAAGCAGGGTTTCCATGAATTGTTCAAGTATTCCTTCAGGCGGTTGCCTGTTCAATACCATTTGTTCCCTTACCTTTTCAAATTCCCTGCGCAATCCCCTGTACAGGCTCACGGTCTTATATTCAATCCGCATATCCTCTACGATTCCCATTATATCTGTTGCGATGAATGGATTTGGGAACCTGGCTATTGCTGCTGAAAAATTAACCATTATCTCATTTTCGATTTCTTGTTTTTCATCATCGTCTGTTTTAACTGACTCTTCCCCTGCGTCGGTAAGATCTTCCAGGAACGTTGTGTCAAAATCTACTGATATTTTTCCAAACAACGGCAAAAGCGCTCCAACAGTGTATTTTGAAGTTCCGAATTGGGCATGCCCAACTTCATGCATTATACTTAGTTTGTAAATCCTGAAGTTGTCTTCAAAATCCCCGTACCCCTTCATTGTCGGTGCCAGATAAATTGCTCTGCCCGATACTATCGGATGTGCGGACACAGCATGTTCATCCGGCAAAAAGTTATGTGACCGAATTATAAAGTTAATTCCTGAAATCCCAAAAGCGTAATACTTCAGGATTTTAGACACTCTTTTAAGAGCAACACCACTCATCAACTGTTCAACAAATTCTTTTGAGCTTCTGGATTTTAATGAGAAATATAATCCGGCATTGGATGGGTTATTTTCAAATATTGTGAGGCCATTTATAGCCCACTCTTCAAGTTCCGCTACATCAAGATATTCCAGCAGAGCCTGTGAATTTCGGAAATAACCGATAGCAATTTCCCGGTTTGTTTCAAATAACCGAATCCCTGTTCCCACCCATTTTCCGATTTCATTCGGATGGATACTTAACAAGATTTCCGGAAGGCTTGCAAAGTAGATCCCTGCAAGTAACCTCTCTTTTTCAAGAAGCAACCTGGCATTCCTGAATATTAATCTGTAGTATTTAGGATTTATTTTTTTCAGGGCAACAAATGAATTACTGTAATACTCCGAACAATAATAAGTAGTTTCTTCTGCGATCATTTCTCCAATATTTACCCATTCAGCAAAGTCTTCTGATATGAGTTCTGTGAGACCTTCAGATGAATTTTCAAAGTAGCTTTTGACACATTTACAGTTTATAAGTGCAAGCTGCGCACCAATATCAAGTAAATATGCTCTTTCTTCCCTGTCTGTATTTTGAAATGAATTTGCCAGTCCGCTGAAACATCCCTCTAAAAAAGCATTTGCGACCTGCGGGCCGGATGGCAGCAGCTTCTTTCCTGTTTCCACCCATTCCAACATCTCTTCCATTTCCATATCATTAAGGATCTTGGGTGTCATTTTCAGGAACATTATCGCAATATCTGCATTTTTCCCTGCAAGGTCCGCTGCTATAGATTCCCATTTCCGGAACTCGGGATCCTCGAGTATAGCCATCGCAAGCGGTGCATTATTGAAAAAAGAAAGGGAAGCCCGGATATCAAGTTCAATAAACTTTCCGGATGATGCCAGAAGTTTTTTACGCTGATGGGGTGGGATTACTGAAAATACGTTCTTTGTTTGTTTGATCAATTCAATTGCCGCATTTTTGTCTTTATTGGCAATATCTTTGATCACAGATCGCCATAGTTGAAGCATTTCCGGATCTATCAGAGGCATGATCTCCGGTATAGCCCCCTGATAGGCTTTTGCAACCATTGGTGCCAGAGTTGTCAAATCTCCAGTATATTCGGACAATAGGTCTCACTCCACAATGGCAGATACTATTTCATCTATACTTTTCTGGAGATCAAGATCATCTGTGATCGGTTTTATCATTGCTACTTTACATGCTTCTTTAGGATTGATGCCAGAACGGATCAGCATGCCGGTATATATCAAAAGTCGTGTGCTGACCCCCTCTTCAAGACCATGTTGTTTGAAGTTTCGTATCCTCTGCCCTATTTCTACAAGGGTTCGGGCAGTTTCTTCATCAATTCCACTTTCATATGCCACGATCTCAGTCTCAAGATCCGCAGGTGGATACTCAAAGTCCATTGCCACGAATCTCTGGCGCGTACTTTGCTTGAGGTCCTTTAACACACTCTGGTATCCGGGATTATAGGAAATGGATAACATGAATTCGGGGGGAGCATGGAGTATTACTCCGAGTTTATCAATCGGCACGATACGCCTGTCATCTGTGAGGGGATGAATAACAACTCTTGTGTCCATTCTTGCTTCCACGAATTCATCGAGATAGCAGATGGCACCTGTTCTTACAGATTTTGTGAGGGGGCCATCATTCCATTCGGTAGATTCTCCCTTAATAAGAAATCTTCCAATAAGGTCACTGGCAGTAAGGTCCTCATGGCAGGATATTGTTATCAGGGGGCGTTTTAACTTGTAGGCCATGTATTCCATAAAACGTGTTTTTCCACAACCTGTGGGACCTTTCAGGTTAACTGGAAGGTTGTTTTCATAGGCAGCTGTGAATATCTCAACTTCATTGCCAACTGGAAGATAGTATGGCTCTTCTTTGATAATGTATTCTTCGACAGGTTGCTCTGCACAAATAATATTTTTCATTGTGATCCCCTATTTTCAATTGTCTACGGAGCTATGTACCAACTTTGACAGATAATATAAATATTCTTAGTTATGTTTTATTTGACCAAAAAGTGCAAACAAAACCAAGAACAAATAATATAGTTCCAAACAACAATATATCATTTCCGATTTGAATCGCCCTGGCTGTTGAAAAACTTTATGATCTGTTTGATACGACCACCGTTTTTGGGAAAACAACAAATATTGTAGGGGCAGTCCGGATCAGGTCGGTATGCTGTCATATCACGTTGTCATCGAAACGTATTTATCAGGAATAAGTGTATCAATTCCAATGATCCCCAGAAAAGCATTCATGACAAAAGGCCTGGGTGTGCACCAGGACCGTCTGGCATCCTTTGAACTTGCATTGAGGGATGCAGGAATCCAGAAGTTCAATCTTGTACGTGTCTCAAGCATTCTGCCGCCAAAATGCTCGATAGTGTCAAGGGATGAAGGTCTCGAGGATCTGAGTCCGGGGGAGGTCGTATACTGCGTGCTTGCAAAGAACCAGACGAACGAACCTCATCGGCTGGTAGCTGCAGCTATCGGGAATGCCATGCCATTGGACAGTGATGATTATGGCTACATCTCCGAACATCATTCATTCGGGGAGGATGAGTCCACCGCGGGCGAATATGCCGAAGATCTGGCCGCTACAATGCTTGCGACCACACTGGGAATTGAGTTCGATGCGGGATCTGCCTGGACGGACCGGGAACACGTGTATAAAGCAAGTGGCCATATCATCGATACCACGCATTTTTGCCAGTGCATCCATGGCGACCACGAGGGCAAGTGGACCACGGTCCTGGCCGCGATGGTATTTGTGGGATGATGGCTCATCAATCCCTTTCCCATGATGTAATACCAACAGGTATATAATCGACAAAACACATTTTGGCATGCCTAATATAATTGATCGATCATTTGTTCATCTGTTCAGATGCATCAATATTTGATCATATCATATTCATCTTACGAGTACTATGTATACAGATCGCATTGAAGAATACCTGGAGACTATACAGTATCTCACCAGCAAGAACCAGGCTCCGGCAAAGAATAAGGACCTGGCAGAGGAGCTTGGGCTGGCTCCAGCTTCGGTCACAGAGATGCTACAGAAGTTATCCGAGGAAGGTTTGATCACCTACACTCCCTATCGGGGAGTTGAATTGACTGAAATGGGGGTATTACAGTCCAATAAGATCCAGCGCAAGCATCGGATACTCGAAAAGTTCTTTGTGGAAGTGTTGAACATGGATCGTGAGGTCGCCAGTAAAGAGGCATGTATCCTGGAACACCACATCTCTGAGCTGATCCTCGAAAGCATCTGTACTTTCATGAATGATTCCGGTATGTGTAAGCAGCCTCCATCTAATTCTCCGATAGAATGTCCCACTTCGATGGAAGAATATATTCCGATCTCAGATATGGACGAAGGAGACGAAGGTACTGTAGTAATGGTCACCCTTCCCCATACGGTAAAGGGGCGTTTGGTATCATTGGGGATGACAGCAGGGGTACAGATCACGGTCAAACGGAAACAGAAGCAGGGATCCATATCTATTCTTATCCGGGGCACGGAGCTCGCCCTGGGTAACGAGATCGCCAGTAAGATATTCGTGAGTCCTGGAGTTTCTGCAGACCACCGACAGAGGAGCCGTGGTAGCCATTCCTGATGTGCATTGTGGTGATGTGCTATGAGGCAGAGATCTGATCCGAAATATGATAAGAGCATTGCGTTCGTTGGGAATCCCAGTGTAGGCAAGAGTGCGTTCTTCACTCGGGTAACCGGCGTGGGAGTGGTAGTATCCAATTATCCCGGTACCACGGTGGAGCTTACCCATGGTACAATAAAGGCCGATGGCAAGAAGATCGATGTGGTGGACCTTCCAGGCATCTATTCGCTGGGTGCGGCCACTGAGGATGAAAAGGTTTCGAAACGGTATCTTCTGCATGAATCTCCGGATGTGATCGTCAACGTACTGGATGCGACCCGTCTTGAGCGAAATCTCTACCTCACACTGCAGATCCTGGAACTTGATATCCCTGTTGTGGTTGCCCTGAACCAGATGGACGCTGCAAAGGAGATGGGGATCGAGATCGACGTTGAGGGGCTGTCCAGAATGCTTGGAGTACCTGTTGTACCCACTATCGCCACCAAAGGCTCTGGTCTCGATGAGGTTATGAACCTGGCCATCGATGCACATACCCTGTCCAGTGATCGTATCAAGGTACGTTACGATAATCATATTCTTCATGCCACCGAACAACTGGGGCAGGAGTTCCCAGGTGTATCGAATGGTGTCCGGATCAGGGCGCTTGAACACGATGCAGATTTTGTACATATGTGTTGCCGGCCCCATGATGCGGACATGTTGCTGCAGTCAGCCAGCTTGCTTGCGATCGATATAGAACAGGTCCACGGTATGCATATCTCCGATACCCTCTCACGTGATCTCTATGGCGAAGCAGGCCAGATCGTGGATGGTGTGACATCATATGTGGAGTCCAGGAGTACGTTGAAACACAAGATCGATAATCTATTAACCTCAGAATATGTCGGCATAGTCGGGCTTGTTTGTGCACTCTTGCTGACATTCATGCTGGTGTTCAAGGTGGGTGGTTTCCTTGAGGGTGGGATCGTTATGCTGTTCGAGACATATCTGGTCCAGCCTGCCCGGGTTATAATGTCAGGTTCCAATCCCATACTGGAGAACATTGTGATCTATTCCCTTCTTGGCGTGGAAGCAGGATTTGCCATTGCTATCCCATATATCGGTCTTTTCTACATCATGTTATCCATATTCGAGGATTCCGGATACCTGACACGAGCAGCCTTTCTGTTGGATCGGATGACTCACAAAGTAGGTCTGCACGGCAGGGCCGTGATCCCACTGGTCCTTGGATTTGGATGTAGTGTTCCTGCCATAATGGCCACTCGCACCCTGAACACCCGTCGTGAGCGCAGGATCGCATCAGCATTGATCTCACTGATACCATGCTCTGCCAGGACCGTTATAATCCTGGGTCTCGTTGGCACCTTCGTGGGATACTGGGCGGCGGTCTCCATCTATGTGTTGGAGCTTCTGGTCATCCTTGTTACCGGCTGGATACTGGGCAGAGGCCTCTCTGGTGAGAGGACAGGTTTGATCATGGAGATGTCTCCCCTTCGCAGACCCGACGTCACTGCGACCATGAAAAAGACCTGGTTACGCATTCGTGAGTTTATATATGTCGCCTTTCCTCTCCTGATCGCTGGAAGTGCGTTGTTGGGGATACTGGATGCAGTGGGTGTACTGGATGTTTTCCAGACGGCGGTGGGACCATTTTTTACAGGTCTGCTTGGCCTGCCAGCATTTGCTGCCACAGCTCTCGTGTTCGGCATACTCCGGAAGGAAATGGCACTGGAGATCCTGGCGGTTCTTGCCGGTACTGCAAGTTTTGCTATGGTATTGACCCCTCTACAGATGTATGTGTTCGCTGTGGTAACGACCATCTATATCCCATGTGTGGCAACCATTGCAATACTAAATCATGAGTTGGGTACCCGTGACACTGTTGCAATATCGGTTTTCACTGTGGTCCTTGCGCTGACAATTGGTACCGTGATCAATCATACAGCATTGCTTATTATGTGACCGGGCCCCACAATCTCAGAACGATTTCGGTAGGTTTTAATAGCAGTACACGCTGTTAACACTAATGACCCGCATCAGCTTATCATCTCAGAAAACAGCCATCACAGCCCTGATGGACCTATTCGAGATGTGCAATCAACGTGATCCCGAACATATGGAGGTAGTTTCCCTACTCGAGACAGTAGGCACTCATGGTTCGATCGTTGAGGATGTAGCCGTCTATGCGGATAATGAACTGTTATATGTACATACGATGAACACGGCTCCTTCTTCGGAAAAGGACCTGTGACAATAGTTATTCCTGCCTTGATCGATCACCATTTGAGTGAGAAGTTCAGAAGTTCCACAATATCCCGGGCGATATTATAATCAAATTCGATATCGAATCCATGGTCTCTAACTAAGGTTTCCTCCATGGCGATGCCATCAATGTGGCCATACCAGTAGATGACCATGCCATTGCCATACTGCTCCTCATAGTCATGAAGTTGCTTCCTGCAATAACGGGTATGCTCTCGTTCATCTGCGAACACGGCCTTACTTTCGATCCATTGGAGGGACATCCCATCGACGACAAGAGGTTCTTCAAGCAGGAAATCCGGTGTCTTCAACATATCCAACTCACGAAGCTGTTCCTCGGTCCGGTAGGGAATATGTTTGTCCACAAGCCATTTTCCGATGATCTCCTCTCCCATCTGTCCCTGGCGAAATTGCAGATCGTGGGCCTTTGGAGAAAAGAAATGATCGGTGTCCAGTGCCGTTTGGATCTCTGCAGCCAGTCGCCGGTCAGGGATATCATCAAGATGTTTGAGCACATATTTCTTCGAAAATCCCATTTCCTTGATCAGGACCGAGGTCATCAGGGTAGCCGGGATATTGCACCGATGTGCCAGTTCCAGGATAGACATTCCCTGTTTCCAATTATGAAGATGTTTATATCCATTGTTCTGTATCGGATGGATAGATCTCTTGACATTGTTCACAACCTTCTGGTTGAGTATCGATGATATCACTCCTACAGGCTGACAGAACTTGCGTGAGGTCCGGTCAATATCATCGATGGTGTCCACAGATTGATATATTTCCTGATAGGTCGCATTGTCAATTGTTGACATTTAGTTCACTCCCTGTATGAGCGGACATGCATCACATCGTTTCTTTCCACAATACTTCTTTGCATATTCGACGATGAGTGCATGGTACTCCTTGAACATCTTCACATCTGCAGGCAGCTGTTCTTCAAAGAGTTGCTGCAATTGCATGTAGTTCCCTTCGATACCGATACATTTCATCATCCGTGTTGTGTAGGCATCGATAACGAACTTCGGTCTATCGGCAGCATAAAGGATAATACTGTCAGCGGTCTCGTAGCCAACACCCTGCAGGCTAAGCATGAGTTCTCTCAATTCTCCCATCGGCAGGGCAAATACAATGTCCATGGGATTGTCTACGAAGAATTGTGCAATATTTCTCAGGCGAAACGCCTTCTGGTGGTAGAACCCGCAGCATTGCACCAGTTCCTCGATCTTTTCAGGGTTGGCATTGGCCAGGTTCTGAGGGTCTGCAAGGCCATGTCCTTTCAGGTCCGATATGGCCTTTTCGACATTTGTCCATCGGGTCTGCTGTGTGAGGATAGCACCGATCACTACCTCAAAAGGCGTATCGGCAGGCCACCATTCCTGTGGCCCAAGTTCTTGGAGCAGTTTGTCATAGATGTCTGCAAGGTTTCTGGACTTCATTTTCCATCAGCAATGTTCTATTTAGCAGCAGGAATGTGAACTACAACCAATTAATATCGGGTGTTTTCCTGGTTAAAGTTAGATAAATGGTCATTTTGACCAGAACTTCTCTTCATAGTCATCCGGCAGGTCAAGAGCTACCGTTTTATCAATATTCTTTTTCTCTTTCTTGCTTTCGGGAACAACGGTGTCAATGTTACCAGAGGATGACCTATCCATACTACTCACATCAGATCCGATCACAGTGACGTTTCGATCCGCAGTGATCACTTTTTCCTGGGTCGCCTGTACTCCTGTATCTTCCACACTCTTATCCGATATAGGTGGCTTTTGATCGGGAACGGAAGAGTTCTTTCGGGTCAGTCGGTCACGTGTGTCCTGTGCATAGGTATCCTGTACGTTAATGGATCGACCGGCCACACGATGGGTATAGCGGTATCCTATGGAACAGTTCTCCTCACCTGTTCGCCAGTCCACATGATACAGATAACATTCAGCACGTTTGCATCCTTTCTTCTTTGTAAGTGGGCAAATATCAGGCAACACCATTTTTGATCCTTTCCTCTCTATTATTTTAGTTTTCAGAGGCCTCTGATCGCCTCTGCTATAAGCGGAGCAACGCTTATCTGACTCTGGGCCTTCTCTATCGTATCAGTTGCAATGATCTCATGAACGCCTGCATTATAAAGTCTCAAGATGGCGTTCTTTGCAAGGATCGGGTGGATACAGGCAATATAGACGTCCTTTGCTCCCTGTTCACGAAGCATCTTTATTGATTCTGCCATGGTCCCACCGGTTGCGATCATATCATCCAGGAGTACCACTTCCCTGCCAGTAACATCTATCTCCTTTGTTTTGATAGTGACAGTATCGCCGCTGAGTCGGGTCTTCTCCAGATAATCATGTTCTATACCTACATCAGATGCCGCACTCTCCACAATACTCATGGCACCTGCATCCGGAGCTATAATAAGGGGGTCGCTCAGGTTCAGTGAGCGTATATAGTTCCCCATCAGGTGTGACGCATCCAGATCAAAAGTATCGGCGTTGAAGTACTCAAGTACACTACTCTCATGCACGTTCACCGTGAAAACCCGATCCGCATTGATCGTACGTGCGATGGTTCGTGCACTGATGGGTTCTCCATTTTTGAATATCTTGTCCTGTCTGGCATAACCCATGTAAGGGATAACCACGTTGATGGTGGGTGCTTCCTCACATGCATCGATCAGTTGCAGAAGGGCTACGTGCTCTGTATGATCATAACGTCATCTATCTGATCATCCAGCACCCTGGTGTACAGTTCACCGTCAGGAAAGCAGTTGAACTCACAAAGCGATGGTATGATGTCCAACTCTCTTGCCACTCTTGATGCAAGCAACTGTGATGCTGGTCCTGCTATTATTTTCAAGTCCTTGTCTCTCCGTGCTTTGATTAGAATATATTCTGTATTGGGTATTGTAACTTATAATACATTGCTCTTTGCCAGACTCTCTTTGGTCTTCTTCAGGACACGGATGTCCGTGATAGTAGTGTCCGGATAGTTCCCAGTACTGTCCTTTTCGGCGGATTTCACCATGTCCCATATGGTTAGCAATGCGCATGAGACCCCCGTGATCGCTTCCATCTCCACACCTGTCTGGCCGATGGACCTGACCTTGACGGTCGTTGTGATCCGGTCATTGTCCAGGTCAAAGTTGATGTCAATACCTTTTATAGGTATCTGGTGACACATCGGAATAAGTTCAGGGGTCTTTTTTATTGCCAGAATGGCCGCAACTCGCGCGGTCGCCAGCACGTTCCCCTTCTCGACCGATCCTGAACGTATTGTCTCGATAGTCCCGCAGGACAACATGATACTTCCTGTAGCGAGTGCAGTTCGCACGACTACATCCTTGTCGTGGACATCGACCATGTGTGCATGACCGTCCTTGATGTGAGTGAGATCTTGTGCCAATATTTCACCTTTATACAGGTATCTTTAATCGATACGTACCTGCTGTCTTTGCTCATAGTCCTCAAGCGTATCGGTCAGTTTTGCGAGCAACTCGCGTGCTTCTACTATATTGAGCTTTATGATCTCTTCGTCTTCCCCATGGTTGATCAGTACACGTAGGCGTTTTCGTTCAATATCTACTATTATTTTCCTATCATTTTCCATATATATCCACTCCCAATGAGTTCATTGTTCCATAACTTCGGTGATCCTGTCAATAACATCGGTTGCCAGCAGACCATATCCTCTATCCTCCAGTGCAAGATCACCTGCCAATCCATTGATGAATGCACCACAGCAGGCTGCATCCATGGCCGGCGATGTGGCGAAGAGAGCGCCCACGATCCCTGCAAGCACATCACCTGTGCCCCCGACCGTCATCCCCGGATTGCCTGTGCGATTGAATGCTACCCTCTTGGTATCACAGATCATATCGTATCTTCCTTTTAAGAGGGTTACAACATTTTTATTAGTTGAGAACGCAAGGATCGCATCAGCACGTGCCTTGACCTCAGATGGTGTCCTGCATCCTGTCAATGCCTCAAACTCTCCTGCATGTGGGGTGATGATCATCTCGCATTCCTCCGCCGGTGGCAACACCAACTCGTGGAGGGCATCAGCATCAACTACCACTTTCGTACACATTGGCAGTATTCTGGATATGGCTTCGGCCGTATCCCTGTTCCTACCCAGTCCCATTCCGATTACAACCACATCATGGGTCCGGATCAGGTCGGATATCTGTTCTTCATCATCAGGACAGAGGCGGCTGGATGAGAGGTGGCGTACGATCAGATTGGGAGAAAAGGATGCAATGGTACTGGCAACGTTGTCGGGTGCCGCGACAGTGACAATATCAGCTCCGCACCGCAGTGCGGCAAGGGCCGTCAGTGCCGGCGCACCGGAATAGGCACCACCTCCAATAACAAGTACCCTGCCGGCCTGTCCTTTGTGGCTATCGGCTCGCCGTCGAGTAAGCACATGTAGATCTCCCATGCCTACAAAGTCCTCCGCATCCCGGCACACACCGATGTCCACGACCCTTATCTCACCGGCATGTTTTTCGACAAGTCCGGTCTTCATTCGGTGAAATGTCAGTGTCACATCGGCGTGTACCGCTTTTTCGAAACTGCCACCATCCGGATCTATTCCGGAAGGTATGTCCACAGCGATGACATGTGCATTGGATAAGTTGATCATGTCAATGAGGGTGGATTCTGGCTCTCGGATATGTCCCTTTACCCCTGTCCCGAGGATCGCATCGATTATCACATCCGCATTCTCCAGCCAGCCGGTTGCCCCTAATTCCCGACCGTCCACGATCTCCAGGATATCAGTGATCCCACAGTGTTTAAGGAGTTTGAAGTTCTGTCTCGCGTCCTCGGTCCGTATTTGTGATGCTCGGCCGGCAAGGACGACTTTCACATCAATATCCTTCTTTGAGGCGAGATGGCGTGCTGCGACGAACGCGTCACCACCATTGTTGCCGCGCCCCGCAACGATCACTATGTTATTACCGCCATGCTGTGCCACCTCCTGTGCGAGAGAGGCTCCAGCATTCTCCATCAACTGCCGTCCTCCAAGTCCAAGGTATTCACAGTTGGCATCGATAGCTCTCATTCGTGAAGATGTGATCGCAGATTCTATCATCATGTTCTCATTTGTTTGCATTCTATTTATGGTTTTATTATTTGATGTTTTGATGATCTGACGTTTTTGACCGAAAGCATCTTAATACCTGATTAAGAATCTATGTTGCAAAGGAGGTGTGGATATACCCACCGTTTCAAAAGATATGGATTCTTCCGATAAGACAAAGTTCAGGCCCACATATCTCATACTTGGAAGTGGAAGTATTGGGTTCGCTGTAGCAAAGGAACTCAGGGAACGTGATAAGGATCTGATCCTTGTAGACCGGGATTCTCAGAAGGTCGAGACTCTGAGAGAAGAGGCATATGAGGCTATCGTAGGTGATATAAGCGACCCAGAGGTCCTTCGCCAGATCAATGTCAGGAACCTGGTCGGAATACTGGTATTGAGTTCTGATAATGATGCGAACAAGAAAGCCCTTGAGAACATTAAAGAGATCATTTCATCAGACGTTTACTGCGTTGCAAGAGCAACGGATATCATTAACAAGCAGGATATGGAGTCCATGGGGGCTGATCTTGCTTTCATACCTTCACGTATTGTTTCCAAATCCCTCGCACGTTCGGTCGAGCGTGCAGAATCGTTGCGTCGTGGAAGCAAATTGTCACAATGGTTCAAGAATATCGCTAACGGCACGTTGGCCATTGTTGTACATGATAACCCGGACCCGGATGCTATTGCAAGCGCCCTTGCTCTGAAAACGATCGCAGAGAGTTTCAATGTGCGTTCCTCTATACTATATCACGGCGAGATCGGTCATCAGGAGAACAAGGCATTCGTCAATCTGCTCGGTATTGATCTGAACCGTATGGACGAGCATGATATTTCGGATTTCGATGAGATCGCGATGGTGGACTGTGCGGTGCCCGGTACAAATAACATGCTGCCGGATGGTACTCATCTTGGTATTGTTATCGATCATCATCCTCTGGGTGATGCCGAGATCGATGCCGATTTTTTGGATGTGCGACCCAACGTGGGAGCTTCAGCTACCATCCTCACAAAATACCTTCAGGAACTGAACGTGGAAATTGGGAGTACTCTTGCTACTGCCCTCCTTTATGGTATACGCACGGACACTCTGGATTTCAAAAGGAACACCGATTCAGCAGACCTCTCGGCAGCGTCGTTCCTGTATCCATTATCTGATCATGAGGTCCTTGATCAGCTGGAACGGCCGTCCATGTCCATTGAAACACTGGATATCCTGGGCGAGGCCATCAATAATCGGCAGGTGATCGGAAGCTATCTTCTTTCAAATGTGGGGGTAGTGCGGGATCGCGATGCACTTCCACAGGCGGCGGACTATCTTCTGAACCTTGAAGGTGTTTCTACATCCATCGTATTCGGTGTATCCGATGAAAAGATATACATCTCAGGCAGAAGTAATGATATACGGGTGCGTCTCGGCGAGGTGCTTAAACAAGCGTTCGGTGAAAGTGCAGCAGGAGGTCATTCAACGGCAGCAGGTGCCCAGATATCTCTTGGTCTTTTCAATGATACCAAAGACCGTCAGACCTTATTGCGTCTGGTGAACGAGGCTGTTGTAAAGAAGTTCCTGGATGCGGTGGGTGTCGAGGATGTAGACGAGTAAGATCCTGTCAGTATAATCTCATATTATTAGATTTTCCGGTGATGATGCAGCATGGTACTTGATTACCGGTTGATCTTGACGCAGCAATTGGAATTGATGCTTAAACAGGCCCGGGATATTTCTGTGGAGGATCTTGCATCCGAGATCCAGCGGATCGGATTTGCCTGTACGATGTGTGGGGGGTGCTGTCGCCGCAGCGGAGGTGACAATTGTGTGTTCCTGACGACAGTTGATGTCGAATACCTTGAGGGCAACTCTCAGATGGATCAGGTAGCAATACCAATGTTGGCAGACGGAATAAATTATTCCTCCCGGAGCTATTTGGGTTGTGGTTCCGATGATGCACTATCCCCGGATGTTGATCAGGAAGGGAATATCCATACATTCGGTTGGATGCTTCCAAGGAACAGCAATGGAGATTGCCGATTCCTTCAGGGTTCCCTTAATACTGGTAAATGTGGGATATATGAGATTCGTCCAATGCTCTGTCGTACCTATCCGTTCTATATGGACGAGGGCCAGCTTCTCATCTCCGAATGCGAGGGCTTGGGGTGTGCCATCAGCTGGTCTGATTCTTTAAAGATGGCGTCCAATGTACTACATCGGTATGTGGAAGAGCTTGAGGATACTCTTCTTACCTACAAAATGTTTGATGATGTGGAATTGTATCCAGGTGCTCCTGCTTCGGTAGAACAGGAGAATGGAATGGTCAATGTGATCGTACACGATGCCAGGGGTGCTCATCGGGTGAGTATGAGGATTGAATGATATTTGTTCAGGTAAATATTACTGACAGGAATATGTACCGCCGATCATCCTGCCGAAGGGAGAATATTCCTCTCATCGATTGGTTTATCTATTAGATATACATAAAAAAGCGCTGATTACCATGTCCAATAATAATGATCTTCCAATGACAATTGCTGAAAAGGTATTCTCAAAAGCATCGGGGAAACCGGTACGCGCAGGTGAGTTCGTATTTGCAGATATTGATCGTGCAATGACGCATGATATCACAGGGCCGCTTGCAGTCGATGGATTCTATGAGATCATGCGTGATAAGGATGAGAAGAAGGTATGGGATCCGAGCAAGATCGTGATCATATTTGACCACCAGGTCCCTGCGGACTCGCTCAATGCATCGGCAAATCATATCATGCTTCGCAAGTTTTCCAGGGACCAGGGAATTCTCAATTATGATGTGTTCCAGGGTGTCTGTCATCAGGTCATGCCGGAGATGGGGCACGTACGACCCGGGGATCTTATCGTAGGTTCGGACTCCCATACCTGTGCCTATGGGGCACTGGGAGCTTTCTCCACAGGAGTTGGTTCTACTGACATGGCAGCGGTGTTCGCTTCGGGAAAGCTCTGGTTCAAGGTGCCGCAGTCCATTCGTTTCGAGATAAGCGGGACGTTGCCGGAACATGTGTACTCAAAAGACCTGATACTGCATCTGATCGGCGATGTGGGTGCCGAGGGTGCCAGGTATATGGCTGCAGAATATGCCGGTCCGACGGTTCAGGGCCTGTCCATATCTGAGCGCATGACCATGTCCAATATGGCCATCGAGATGGGAGGGAAAGCCGGTATCATTGAGCCTGATGAAATCACAGAAAAGTATCTGCAGGAGCGTATTCCCAATTTTGAACTCGATACATTCTGGAGGGCCGATGAGGGTGCAGAGTATTATCAGGTACGTAAATATGATGTGTCGGATCTTGTACCTCAGGTCGCATGTCCTCACAACGTTGACAATGTGAAACCCGTGACCGAAATAGAGGGAACGAAGATCGACCAGGTATTCGTGGGTTCCTGTACAAATGGTCGGTTCGAGGATATCGAGATCGTGGCGAAAATGATGGGAGATGAGCCGGTTGCAGAAGGTGTGCGGTTGTTGATCATTCCTGCATCAAGGACCGAGTACATGAAAGTGCTGAAGGCTGGCTACATCGAACAGTTTATGAACGCAGGTGCGATTGTGGAATCGCCATGCTGTGGTCCATGTATGGGCGGTTCATTTGGTCTGTTGGGAGCTGGCGAAGTTGGTCTTGCCACATCCAACCGTAACTTCCAGGGACGGGAAGGAAGCCCTGAGTCTTTCGTATACCTGAGCTCACCAGCAACAGCTGCAGCGTCTGCCCTTACCGGAGAGATCACTGATCCGAGAACGATCTGATCGGGCAGTAATTCCCCGAGGGGCTTCCTGCCTGTAAACATATGAACTATTCCTCCCTACCCCATGTAGGGGGATATCCTGTATGATCCCATAATGAAAGGATGTTCTGGTCAGGGACCACAACACATATATTCAAAGTTATAAATCTGATGTTAAGACGTTGGCTGGTAAACCAGCACAAATCCCGTCATATTGGTAGGTTTTCAACCAACGTCGTGTTATCTTATTTTTTACACAGTTCTCTGATAATGTCATTTGCACTTAATACCCCGATCGGTCGGTTGGATGCACCTACGTTATCCTCTGACATGACGATAAGGCGGTGAATGTGTTTCTTGACCATTATGTCGGCGGCATCACGAACTGTTGTCGAAGGTTTGACCGTTTCCACGGATGCGGCCATGAGATCTTCGACAGTTTCGATCTTCCAATCCTTGCCACGCATTTCCTTGAGGACATCCATCTCTGATATCATGCCGAACGCTTCTCCGTTGCCATCAACAGCCACAATTGCCGACACATCGTTCTCTGCCATTGCTTTTGTGATATTTGCGGCGCTCGCATCAAGGGGTACTGTTACCACCCCACGTGTCATTACGTCCTTTACAAGCATATTTTCTGCTATCATGTTTCATCTCTCCTTCCCTTTCCACAACATGCATTATACGTCGTGAATGGTAAAAAACAAGTGCTACCATGTAACAGTTTGAATATATTCATATATATAGACATCGGATTGACATTAGTTAATGGGAATCGATATACATAAATAATGTTCCTGAAATATCATCATTAATTATCGGAGGTTATTCATGAGTAAAACTGACATATCAGTTCTGAATGAGGTCTATGATGTTATCATGGATCGTAAGTACAATCCTGTAGAAGGTTCATATGTATGTTCATTATTTGATCATCGAAAGGGTATTGACAAGATCCTTGAGAAAGTGGGGGAAGAGGCATTTGAGACTGTCCTTGCGGTAAAGAACAATGATCGCGAGCAGATCATATACGAGTCATCTGATCTTATATTCCACCTGTTGGTCATGCTCGCAGCAAAGGATGTCACTCTGGACGATATTTCCCATGAGATGGGAAAAAGAAGGCACTGATCTTAATATATAGCAAGCTCATGGAGGACATCGGCCTTTGACAGCAATCCCATGGGGACACCGTCAATGTTCACTACCAGTCTTCCGATGTTGTGCTTGTTAAATACCTGGATGGCCTCGCTCAGGGATGCTTCCCCATCGATACAGATAAGTTTCTCTGTCATTACGTTCCTGATCCTCAGTGTCATCTTTCCCTCTGCCAGGGCTTCCCCTATGTTTGTGAACGTCACGATCCCCACGATCACGCCGTTATTTTTTACTGGGGCACCATGGATGTTGTTTTTCACAAAGATACGTGCAGCTTCCTGGATGGTCGCATTGGGGTCGATGGCAATGGTGGAAGGCTTAACGTAATGTTTGACAGATTTTTTTGGGAGTGATACCATTTCTACAATAGTGAATAGTAGTGAGTTTTGCGTATCGTCACGCCCCATGACAATTCCCCGCACAACAAGATGGTTTACAGGGGTGGGGCCCACCTGTACCCGATCGTTCACCTGAAAATCCCGTACGTTGCCGATCACCTTGATACGGCCGTTGCAGAGTTCAGGGTGACGCACTGTTGTAAATATAATCTCTGCGGCAGTAGCACCCTTCACAAGTTCGTCATTGCGGTATATTGGTACCACGGCTTCTGTATCCATCGCAGTGACCCCAAGGGCTTCGTATGCCATACCTGTGGCTC
>JAIOTO010000094.1 GCA_021106765.1 Methanosarcinaceae archaeon | reverse complement strand
TGATCGTCATCTTCGGACCATTATTCCCATATGCGGTTGGTGGTAGTGCCGGCGGTGGTGGTGATAGCAGTGGTAGTGTCATTCTGTCAGCCCCATTGGTTACGATCACAGACTTCCATACACAGTAATATCCTCGATCCCTTGCTTATTTTTCAATATATCTTCATGGCCTTGATATTCATAAATTCATAGAAACCGAAATGTGAGAGTTCCCTGCCAACGCCACTCATCTTCACACCACCGAAAGGAAGATCAGCCTGGGGAGTGAAAAAACCGTTCACACCCACAACACCTGCCTGAATGTCTCCCGCAAGCTGCCGGACCCTGTTCGGGTCCTTGCCCCAGATACTTGCGCCCAGCCCGAAATCGGTATCGTTGGCACAACGTATGGCTTCGTCCTCATCCTTTACGGTGATGATCGGTGCCACCGGACCGAAGGTTTCCTCCCTCATGACCTTCATATCACGGGTCACTCCGGACAATATCACCGGTGAAAAGAAATATCCCGGGCCCGGGATCCTGCCACCTTCAAGTACCACCTCTGAACCCTTTGCCACGGCATCCCTGACCTGCCCCTCAAGCAGATCAATAGATCCATTCCGCACCAGAGGACCAATATCAGTATTTGGATCCAAGGGGTCTCCGATCATCTTGTCCCGCGTTTGTTCCACGAATCGAGCCGTGAACTCCTCGGCGATCGTATCTGTGACAATGAACCGCTTGGAAGCAATACAGGTCTGACCGGCATTGATAAAACGACCAGCTGCCGCCACCTTGGCCGCCTCTCCCAGGTCTGCATCCTCAAGCACGATGAACGGGTCGCTGCCACCCAGCTCGCAAACACACTTCTTCATGTTCCGGGCTGCCGCCTCAGCCACCGTCCGGCCGGCCGGAAGACCCCCTGTAAAAGATACCGCATCGATCCCGTCCAGTCCGATCAGTCCGGATGCCGTAGGACCATCGATCAGCAGGGTCTGGAAGACACCTTCCGGAAGGCCTGCCTCTGCGAATATTCCCTCGATCGCAAGGGCACATCCTGGGACATAGCTGGAATGTTTGAGCAGGATCACATTGCCACCAGCCAGCACATGGGATGCGGCACTCAGGACCTGCCAGAAAGGAAAGTTCCAGGGTTTGATGCACAGCACCGTACCCATGGGCTCAAAGGAAATACCCGATGACGGGAGATCAGTCTCCACAACCTCTGGCTCAAGCAGCCGCTCAGCATTCCGGGCAAAATACTCGAACATCTGCGCACATTTCTCCACCTCGGGTACAGACTGTTTTATCGGTTTACCCATCTCACTGGTGATCAATTCACCCAGTTCATTTTTCCGTTTTTGCATGACCGATGCCACATTGAGAAGATAATCGGACCGCTCGGATACATCCAGACATCGCCAATCCTCAAAGGCGAGTCCTGCTCGTTCCACAGCCTGGCCGATCGTACTCTCGTCATAGGGTTCGAACTGCTGGAAGGGAACCCCTGTTGCCGGGTTGACAGATGTTATCAGATCCATGGTTTAACGTCTGTACCCCATTTGATATAAATCACTTGGCATCATGTAAATTCGAATCCGAGCACCGCTGATCATTTTCACAACCATCATAATTCAGATCATTGCCCTGCCAAACCAGAATACTTATAAATCCCTTCAACGCCAATCCATTCTAATGGAACAATTACTCGATACAGCCGAAAAGATACGCACCATGCAGATCAGAGGTGCCGGCAGGATAGCAATGGCTGCATCCGCCGCCCTTCGTGACTATGCAGAGGACCTGAATGTCCACACCCTGGAGGAATTCAATGTCAGTATCAAAAAAGCCGCCCGGATACTGGTGGACACCCGACCGACTGCAGTATCCCTTCCAAATGCAGTGATGCTCACCGCACGACACTCGTCCATTACCATGGATGAAGCACGGGCGGAGATCATTGCAAATGCCAATACGTTCATCGAACATGCCGATCAGGCCCTGGACAAAATGGGTAGGATCGGTGCTCGTCGCATAAGGGATGGTGATGTGATCATGACCCACTGTAATTCCCACGCCGCCCTGTCTGTGATCAAAACCGCATATGATGAGGGAAAGGACATCTCCGTGATAGCCACAGAATCACGCCCCCGCCGACAGGGACTCATCACCATCCGGGAACTGAACGATCATGGAATACCCACCACGCTCATTGTGGATTCTGCTGTCAGGTACTGTATGAAGGACGTGGACACAGTGGTGGTTGGGGCCGATGTCGTCACAATCAACGGCGCCCTTGTCAATAAGATAGGCACATCCCAGCTTGCCCTGGCAGCCCACGAAGCACGAAAGAACCTCATTGCTGTGGCCGAGACCTACAAGTTCAGCCCGAGAACGTTGTACGGGGATCTGATAGACATCGAGGAACGTTCAACTGAGGAAGTCATCGATCCGGAAATACTTGCAGGACTGCCTCACGTGAGAGTAAAGAACCCTGCATTCGACATCACGCCGGCAGAGTACATTGACCTGATCATAACCGAAGCAGGCGCATTCCCACCAGAGATGGCCTACATCGTCATCAAGGAACATCTTGGATGGGACCTTACAGACATGGAATGATACAGTGTGCCGGTTTTTGCGATCGGTCATCCTCACATTTAGACGCTCGCACAACAACGAATGAGCCCCTTCCATATCCATGACACGGGGACTCGATACGAGTTATATCCGAGAGATTGTCAAAAAGGGTTTGCATGCAAGAGATATCAAAGAAACCGCATTTTCTGAGATGATGTATGATCGTTCCTGTCGAGTAGAAGATCGCTTCCCTGTAGAACACACTCTGGTCCTTCTTCTGCTGGTATACCCTGCCAATTGGACTATCCTTATCAACAAATGCCACGACCAGATGACCCTCTGGCCTGAGCACACGATATGCCTCCCTGAACGCTGCATCCACATCATCCAGAAAACAGACCGTTGTGACCATCAGTACAAGATCGAAACACTGATCCGCAAACGGTAACATCTCGGCCACTCCGCATACCGTTTTGACACCATTCTCCGTTGCAAGCCTGGCCATCGTTGCCGAAGGATCCAAACCATACCTGATCCCCAATGATGTTGCGAACCTGCCGCTGCCCACGCCAACCTCAAGAGCGTCACTGCTGTCGGGAAGTTGTTCACGTACCGCCCAGAGCTCTGATCCGTAAACCAGTTCGTTCCTCTCGAACCAGTCATTATATCGTGGCGCATGCGTCTCGAACGGTTCGATCTTCATCATTGCGATTTCCTGAAATATCCATACCTTATCGAACACACATCATCCTGCAACAATGGAGGATCTGCCCGGCTCATTTCACAACATACCTTTCGCATCTTCATCAATGATCTCGCGAGTAATGTCAAAATCATCCTGCAATTTCTGCTGCAATCTCAGATTGGTATGATCTACCTTCTGGACAATCCTTGTTAGAACCTCTTCACTCACCTGTTCCTCCCTGAGTCCACTGATGATCTCGTCTCTAGGTATCTTCATATCATCTAAAGAATCCTTTCTCAAACGATCGATCCTTTCGCCGGGCTTATTCCGGGTGAACCGGAACCCGATCGTTGATAGATAACTGATCCATGTAGCTCCGATCACCATCGATTCAATGTAATTTGAAGAATCTGATGCAAAAACATTGATCTCTATCTCGGTCGCCAGCAATGCCCCGATAATTCCCCCCATGATGATATAAAAGAAGAATCCAAGAGTACGGGATGTCATCTGGTTGAGACGTATCTGATGTTCCAGATATTGCAACCGTGTCCGTTCCTTGTCTATCTCTTCCAGATAACTCTCCAGCACAGTGGTCAAACATTGTGGATCAATACATGATACTGCCCCATCTGCGGATACATTCCGTAACCGATCCTGAACGGTATCAATATCCCGTTCCGTTTTCTCGATGTGTTTCCTGTGCCTTCTTGCCTCCCTCTGTAGCTCAAAGGTATCGAACAATGGTCTGAATTCAGGAATTGGTTCATTTTTTGCAAGATACACAAATAGTAGGGCTCCCAGTGCTCCAAACCCGAACATACCTATGGTTATCATATCATCACCTTTTTACAGATACGCGGAACGATCTCGTTCCAAATAACACTCCAATATTACATTGGACAAGATGATACTTAAATCATTCTGGAAAACATCTGCAAAACACCTGTGGGACCTGCGATCCATACCCGCTATTGTATACGAAGAATTGAGCAATGTAGCATGGAGTATATTATTTTTTATCTTTCCAGTTCCACCATTTCAGAAGTTCAGGATCATGCTCCGTATTGGAAGCATAGTACACAGCACATCGGAACACATAGAGCATACACCGATCGACCTGCATACCCATATGGGTGCAGAGCTCAAAATACAGTTCCTCGGGGTCGCGCCCTTCGAGGTCCTGGACCGAATGGATATCCATATCCCACAGGTCCCGGGAGATCTTCCTGCCGACCCCGGGAATCTGTTCAAGCACTTTACTGTCCTCGTAACCCATGTATGATAATACCTCTGTCATATCCTTTTCTGAGAACTCAAGGAATATTATATCAAGCAGTGATCTTCCCGAACGGGTTGTTTTCAAAATAGTGTACGAACTGCTCCACGAACGATTCCGAAGAGCTGCTATCCGCACCGAAGATCAAGCTGGAGATCGAGGGTCTGTTCAGATAGTACACTGTTGGATCCCCTTCAATATCACCAAGCTCTGCGGCTCTATCAATGGCATCATATAGGTTACCAAACTCATCCACGAGACCAAGCTCCTTTGCTGCATTGCCAGTATAAATACGTCCATCCGCGATATCCTTGACCTCACTGCGAGTCATGTTCCTGCCCTGAGCTACATGATCCACGAACATACCATACGTGTCAAGAATTACCATATCTGCATATTCCCGTTCCTCATCGGTGAGCCCACGCCATGTACCACCCATATCCTTGAACTCGCCGGATTTGGCAATGTGGAAATCGATGCCTTCTTCCTCATAGTATGCAGACATGTTCCTGAAGGTCCATATCACACCGATACTACCGGTCATGGTACTGGGATTTGCCATTATAACGTCTGCCGTGGACGATACGTGATATGCTGCACTTGCCGCCACATCCCCCATGGAGACGACAACAGGAATACCTTCGTCCTGCACTTTCTGTAACTCCCGTCCAATCTCTTCCGCAGCTGCAGGCGAACCACCTCCACTGTTGACCCTGAGGACAATGGCCCTGACATCATCATCCCGAGCCGCTTTCCTGATGTTTTCAGTGATGCTCTCCGAAGTAGCATAACCGAGACCACCAGGCACGCTACCCGTGATCATGGTCCCCTGGATGTAGATCACCGCGACCTTATCACCCACAGGATAGATATCTCCCCCGAACGACTGGTACATCACGGCTATGCTTGAGACAATTATTACGAGCAAAATCAAAAAAATGGCAATATACTGCTTTCCGCGCCCTTTCCCGGATTTTCCCGGAAGGGGCGGTTGTGCTGAAGATGGGGATGGAGGTATACTCTCACTTTTCTGAGAAGGAGATGTAGCAGGTGTGGTAGGAGGGGGAGATGTAACAGGTTCATCCTGTATGGAAGTGGGATCTTCTGCGACCGGGCCGTTATGATCATATCCATCATTGATACCCTCTTCCCGAGCAACAACGTCTGTGCTACCAGTATCCATGTCATCAGCATTATCCCTGCTGGCAGCTGCCGGTGTAATGGACTCCGCATCCATATCTGTACCAGCAGTGTCCTCACTGGCCACCTGTACAACGTCGGTAGCATCCGTATAATCGGAAGAAGAAATGGGAGCATGTTCTTCATGTATGCCTTCTTCCTTATCGGAAGCCTCACTCTCGCTCATTTGATACCTCTATTACCTGTATTTGTAAGAGTTAGCTGCCTGTTAAAATACCTTCCCTTTGCAATTCAATTCGTTGGAGGAAACGTACATTCATCCTACTTATATCATCTAATATTAAACCGCCCATTTAATGACCCTTATCGAAAGGTACTTAATATTATCAACACCAACTTATTGATATGCCTTTTGAGATAAACACGGACGTCCTTGCATTGAAGGATTATAACAAGATCCTGTCCGCAGTCAGGGATGGGGTTGTGGTATCTCTGCTCTCCTCCCTCCATACCCGGGACGAGATCTATGAGATTTCAGCAGCGATCATTGATCCACATCCCCCCAACAATATGCTGTTCAACATGACCGGACGTATAGTATTCGATGAAGAAACGGACACTGAACAAGCATTGGGAACTTTCAGACGAACATTGGAAGAAATGGGATACAGCATCACGGAGAAGGAGCATAGCATCAAAGTAAGCCATGATAACAAGCAGAACCTCTACATCCTGACCATAGAGAAGAAAGTGGCCACCCTTTCATCCATTGACGTGCTGGATCTCGAGATACTGCAGGAGAACATTCCTCTGTTCCTCAATATTCTGGAGACCCTTGTCAATACGGTCTATGATATAGCAGGGAGTGATCGTGATCTGGCCATTATTCCAATACCAATGCGCGAGCCTGACTACCGGCCACATTATATTGAAGAGACCCGTGGTGGTCGCTCGGACCATACCGAGCGATTTGAGATCATACCCCGGGAGTTCCTTGACATTGATTTTGAGGATATTGGCGGGTGTGAGGATGCAAAGGAAAAAATGATGTTGATCGATCTGGGGATCAGGTTCCCAAAGATATATGACATATACAAAGCAGAGCTACCTCGCGGGATCATGCTATACGGGCCACCGGGCACAGGAAAGACCCTGCTGGCAAAGGCTGCAGCCAAGGAATTGGATGCTGATTTCTATTCGGTGAGTGGAGCGGACTTCCTGTCCAAATGGTACGGAGAATCCGAGAAGAACCTTAAACTCCTGTTCGATAAAGCAAAAATGAACACGCCATCGGTAATATTCATAGATGAGATCGATGCCCTGATGCCTCAGAGAGAAGGGTCTCACGAGGCCACGGTTCGGGTAATCTCTCTATTGCTACAGGAAATGGATGGGATCAAAAGTTCCAGTGGTATAATCATTATGGGTGCAACGAACAGACCGAACAAGATCGACCCCGCCTTCCTGCGCCCAGGCCGGTTCGACCTGAAACTGGAAATACCCCTACCTGATGAGAGATCACTGGAAGATATCTTCAAGATCCACCTGCGCGGCAGGATACTGGATGATAATATCGATTATAAGAAACTTGCACGGGAAAGCAATGGACTCAGCGGTGCAGATGTCAAGGGGGTCGTGGACTCGTGTGTGTTCCACAAGATCGTGGATATTCGCAATCGTATGCCGGATGTCATCAGCCGTGATGATGTAGAGGACATTGATATCGAGCCGATCACTAATCAGGATCTTCTTAAGAGTATCGATAAATATAAGGCAGAATTGAATGCACTTGTCTGCTCGCTGGAATCAGCTGGCATGTATGCATGAACCACCTTCCCGATGAAAACTCGTTCTATGGAGTGGACCTAAGCGAAATATATTTTATCATTGGTCACCATCAATCTGCCATATCATAATAATCAACGGAGATACAACATGTCCAAATTCCCATCCGAAAAACCTGTGCTCGTTACCTGCGGATTACCGTATGCGAACGGGAAAGCACACGTTGGCCATCTGCGGACCTATGTCCCAGCCGACATCTTTGTACGATCACTGAGAAAGACCGGTCAGGAGGTTACTTTCGTCTGTGGTTCCGACACACACGGCACTCCTATCGTGGTAAACGCCGAAGAACTCAAGACAACCCCTGGCGAACTTGTGAAAAAATACCACGAACATTTTGACCACACATTCAAGGACATGGGCGTCATCTTCGATGCCTTCGGGACCACTGACGATCCCACGAACCATGAGCGTACCGTGGACATTGTAAACCGACTGATCGATAATGATTATGTATATCCCAAGATCATAGAGATCGCATACTGCGCAAGATGTGACCGCTTTCTTCCGGACCGCTATGTAAAAGGAACCTGTCCCCACTGTGGAGAAGATGCAAGGGGTGACGAATGTGATCAGGGATGTGGGAAACACCTGGAACCTGGTGAACTTGAGGTACCAGTCTGTACAATTTGTGGCGGGGTAGCTGAATATAAGGAACAGGAACATTATTTCTTCAAACTCTCAGAATTCAAGGACTTCCTGCTCGAGCATCTTAAAGATCTCGAAGGGACCACAAATGCCCGCAATTATGCGATCGGGTGGATCAAAAAGGAACTCACTGACTGGTGCATTACCCGAAACCTCGAATGGGGCGTGCGATTCCCGGGCCATGATGATCTTGTGGTATATGTGTGGGTAGATGCTCCTATCGGATACATCTCATTCACCGAGGAATGGGCTGAGGCTAACAACGATGACTGGGAAAAGTACTGGAAGGGTGATTCACGTATCATCCACTTCATCGGCGGGGACATTATTTACCACCACTGCATCTTCTGGCCTGCCATGCTCAAGGGAGCAGGCTACAGCCAACCGTGGTCGGTTGTCGCATCCGGCATGCTGAAGATCGAGAACAAGACATTCTCAAAGAGCCGCGGATATGTAGTGTGGGTCGGAGAGGACTATCTTGAACATGGATTCCACGCCGATCTGCTCCGTTATTACCTTGCCAGCTACACATCCCATACCAAGGAGTTGAACTTCTCGTGGGACGTGTTCCAGGAGAAGATCAACAGCGAGCTGGTAGGGGTATTCGGGAACTTCCTGTACAGGATCCTCCTGTTCGCCCACAAGAACTATGGAGAGATCCCCGCGGGCAATATCGACCAGGAGGTCCTTGATAAGATCGGATACACAATAGAGGATACTACAGAGTCTATGGAAAATTACGAATTCAAGAAGTACGTGGACACTGCCATGTCCCTGGCATCTTTCGGGAACGCCTACTTCCAGTCCCGGGAACCCTGGAAGTTGATCAAGGAAGATAAAGATGCATGTGGAAAGGTGCTCGCGAACTGCATCCAGATAGCAAAAGCACTTGTTATCCTGTTCGAACCTGTGATCCCCACAAAGATGGAAATTGCA
This sequence comes from Methanosarcinaceae archaeon, assembly GCA_021106765.1. Taxonomy (GTDB): domain Archaea; phylum Halobacteriota; class Methanosarcinia; order Methanosarcinales; family Methanosarcinaceae; genus JAIOTO01. The sequence continues at coordinate 9,813 of JAIOTO010000094.1, read as the reverse complement.
TGGGAACAACTGGGAATGGAAACGGACATACATGCCACCCCATATAGTGAAGCTATGGTAGAGATCAAGGAAGGCACACGCCTGCAGAAGCCTTCCATCCTGTTCGAGAAGATCGAAGATGACACCACCAAAAAGATGGACAATATATCCTCAGAACGTGTAAGAAAGGCAATAGAAAAAGAATGTGGAAAAAAGGAAGAGACAAAAATGGAAACGAAAGAGAACATTACATTTGATGATTTTATGAACCTGGACCTGAGGGCCGGGACCATTGTCAAGGCCGAGGCGATCAAAAGATCCAAGAAACTGCTCAAACTGGAAATCGATCTTGGCGAGGACATACCACGACAGATCGTTGCCGGCATCAAAGCGACCCATGATCCTGAGCAATTACCGGGAAAACAGGTGATCGTACTCTCAAACCTCGAACCTGCAAAACTGTGCGGGGTGGAGTCCAATGGAATGGTACTTGCAGGAGTGGACGAGAATGGTGATGCGATACTACTCGCACCTGAGAAAAAGGTCGCACCTGGCACCAGAATAGGATGATTTGAAGGGTTTACTCCCCATCATGATCCATCAACATCTCAAGATACGATCGTCGGATCGTATCCTCTTTTTTGATTCCAATCATATTCAGGAACGAGAACAGATGATCGCGACCCGTTCCAATGTCCCCCTCGGAAAGGATCTCGACTTCCACGAAATCACCCAGTCCCTGGACCGAATCAAGACAAATCGTCATATCATCCAGTTCAAGGACCTCACGTGTTTTCCTGACCACGCCTGATTCGACAAAACCCAGTGCCTGCAGGATGCTGCGAGCAGACGTACCATCCACAGGGGTCTCGAACTCCTCACGGGTCTTGGAGACGCTGTCAAGCTTCTTACCCTTGTATGTAAGAACATATCCACCATTCACAAAGCGTATTCTGAGAGCCTCATCAGTTACTCCGAAATCGCGATGTGGAGCATTGTAGTATGTATCAATGTGATCCTCGACACGAATATGAGAAACATGCAGACCCTCCAGCTGATCCTTTATTTGCTGATGGTCCGCACGCGCCTTGATCTCGATCTCTATCATTTTATTCCGGTACGAATTTAGTACCGTAGCAGATTATACCCTTTTCTCCACTATCTCCGAGCTTGCGGAATACAGGCCTGACCCTCATCCCCATATAAATATCTGTGGGATCCACTATGATCTGGCTGGTCAGACTGGGACCTTCATCCAGTTTCACAATGCCAAGAACATAGGGCGTCTGATGCTCGAATCCTTCGGCTGCGGTGTGGATCACAGTATATGTTACGATCTCACCAGTACCTTTGAACTTATATGACACTATCTCACCATCACGTCGGCAACCAGGACACATAGTGCGAGGTGGATAAAAGTACTTACCACAACTATTACAGCTTGTACCAATCAGATTGTATCTCTGTACCTGGTGTCTCCAGGATCGTGCTACTGACATCAACATCACCTCTCTCTCGACAAAATATGTACAACAGCTGTTGCACCTGAACCTCCCACATTGTGGGCCATTCCTACCTCTGCGCCATCAACCTGGCGTTTCCCGGCCTCACCACGCAACTGATGGGTGATCTCAACTACCTGTTTGATACCGGTCGCGCCCACCGGATGACCACAGGACTTCAATCCTCCTGACGTATTCACAGGGATCTTGCCGCCGATCGCGGTCTCTCCCTCTTCTGTCAGTTTTCCACCCTCGCCTTTGGCAGCGAATCCAATATCCTCGATAGCACATATCTCTGCAATGGTGAAACAGTCATGGACCTCTACAAGATCAATATCATCCACGGTCATACCAGCCATATCAAATGCTCTCCTGGCAGCGAACACCGTCGCATCAAGGGTAGTGATATCGCGACGATCATGCAGAGCAAGAGTATCGCTTGCCTGCCCTGAACCCCTTATATAAATTGGAGTATCGGTGTATTCATGTGCAATATCTGCTGGTGCCAGGATCACGGCTGCGGCCCCGTCTGTTATTGGGGAACAGTCAAATATGTGCAATGGATCAGCCACCATAATGGAATTCAGCACTGTTTCAACGGTGATGGGGGTACGATACTGGGCAATCGGGTTCATGGCACCATTATGGTGGTTCTTCACCGCAACCTGGGCCAGTTGTTCACTGGTAGTGCCATAACGGTGCATATGCATCCGCGCGATCATAGCATACAATGCCGGGAACGTGGCTCCCATCATCCCTTCCCATTCACGGTCTGCAGCTGCTGCCAGCGCAGTCGAAGCACTTCCTGACGACACATCGGTCATCTTCTCAACACCTGCTGCTACCACGATATCATCCTGACCAGATGCCACGGCAGATATACCCTGTCTCAACGCAAGTCCTCCGGAAGCACATGCCGCTTCCACGCGAGTGGATGGAACATGGAATCCTTCCGAGAGACCTGAATAATCCGCGATTAGTGCCCCGATATGTTCCTGCTCTACAAACTGTCCACCGCTCATATTGCCCACGAACATACTGCCAATATCATCTCCACTGACACCGGAATCCTCCAGTGCCCCTACACCTGCCTCAACAATTATGTCCCTGAACGAACGGCCCCACATCTCACCAAATCGTGTGGTCTTTACTCCAATGATTGCTACATCTCTCATGATGATACCTCACGCACGTCTTATCTTGCCTTTATGCTTGGCATACATCGCATAGTCCATATACACGGGATCCTCCAGGAGTTCCTCCACCTTTGGAGCCTGGTCCCGTACCTCATCTATCCTATCCGTAACCCTGATGCTGAATGCATCTCCACCCGCACCTGAACCGAACGCGGTCATAAATATCCGGTCACCGGATTTGGCCTGGTCCAGTGTTGCAGCAAGCCCCATCATGCATGAACCAGAATAAGTATTCCCGAGTCTTGACACCACCATTCCGGGTTTGATGTGTTCCCTGGAAAAACCGAGCATCTTTGCGACCCTGCGGGGGAACTTTCCGTTGGGTTGATGGAATACTGCATTATCATAATCCGAAGGAGATGTGCCGAGCTTCTCCATCAGTCCTTTAGCAGCCCCCAGTACATGTTTGAAATAGCCAGGTTCACCTGTGAAACGCCCCCCGTGTTCGGGATAAGGCATGCCTTCGCGACGCCAGAAATCAGGTGTATCCGTAGTGAACGAATAGGTATCCTCTATCACGGCCACAAGCTCGGATTCCTTATTGCCGATAATATAGGCAACACCTCCGGCAGCAGCAGTGTATTCGAGTGCATCCCCGGGTGCACCCTGGGACACATCTGAACCAATGGCCAGTCCAAGATCCACCATATTGGATGATACCAGTCCCATGCATGCCTGCATAGCTGCTGTACCTGCCTTACATGCGAACTCAAAATCCGCAGCCGTCATCACAGGAGTAGCACCAATTGCCTCTGCTACGATCGTACTTGTGGGTTTCACGGCATATGGATGACTTTCCGATCCAGTGTACACGGCCTCGATACGGTTAACGTCCAGCCCTGACCGGGAAACTGCCGCCCTGGCGGCCTCCACTGCGATCGTTGCAGCGTCCTCATCCATATCTGGCACTGATTTCTCATTGACCATCAGACCAGCTATCAGGATATCTGCATCATCCCCCCAAACACGAGCAATATCTTCAACCTTTATCCTATATTTCGGTATATAGGCACCATATGAGACAATCCCTACACTCATTATTATTCACCTTCTCAATTAATGTTCATTCCGTTGTATGATATTGACCGTATACCTTCAATGACTCTACCAACTCATCAATATCTTTTGTGGTCGCGAGCAGAGGTATCCTATCGATCTCTGCCATTTTTCTGGCGATCGGATCCACGTCTTTACCACGAAGCCCATGCATCACCACTACCGCTGGTTTCAGACTGGTGACACGAATTGCGACCATTGGAGATTTACCGGTAGTAACCTTGGTAAATATCAATGCACGCTCCGTACTCCATCCATAGAGATTCTGGAACTCGTGAGATGACAGCTCAAGAATAGCTTTCTTACTATCCACGACCGTAAATCCATACAGTGGCCGCTCTACACCTTTGTTAACCACATCGGCATCGATCAATGTCAAAAGCTTCGCAACCTGCATGGGATAGATATATTCATATGTAGCATACACTGCTTTTGATGCAGGACTATTGTAGAGCATACCCTCATAACTGTGTATCTTCTGTCCACCATTTTCTTCATCGATGCTGAGGAGAGCATCTACGATCTTGCTGACGATCATGGTCCCGGGTGATTTCCTCCTACCGCTCTCGTAATCACTGATCACCGAGGGGGAAACTCTCAGGTAACTGGAAAGATCTGTCTGTGCGATCTCAAAGTTCAGCCGCCATTTCTTCAACGCCTCCCCTGGTTTTTCGGAAAGTGTGATCTCACCTGCCATTTTTTCTGCCAATCGTCGACGAACGTTCTCATCCGATGCATCTTCGGTCATAATCCATATTATAGAAGGAACATAGGCATATATATTTAACGAATGGCATATCGTTTATTGTCGAATTCACCTGTCTCTACCTTTTTATAGTATGCAAGAACTCAACTACGAAACATGCCTTTAATCCACAAAGAAATAAATACCAATGTTTCAGAACTGATGCTATATCTCAAATGCCCAAGACAGGTATATTTCGCCACCCGGGGTCATGACATTATGTCCGACATCACCCCTCCATATCTTGAACATCTGATGCTTAAGGAACTGGCAATGACCTATCCTGAGACGCTGAAACAATACACGTCAAAAGACGATGCGATCGCCGAACAGCTATATGTGGAATTTAGCCGCCTCAAAGATGAGATCGAACTGATATATTCCAGTGACCTGAGAGATGCTGATCCGGTTATCATTGATCAGGCATGGGGCACGATCTCCAATGAACTTGGCGGGATCGCAGAGAAACTATCAGCATCTGTCCTTGAACTAGGCAAAGAAGAACTATTGAGCAGGATCGTACCCTCACAAACCGAGCCACTCCTGCATTCAGAACGTCTGAAACTAAGCGGCATACCGACAGCAATGGTCAACTACCGTGAAACACCGACGCCACTTGTGATAAAAACAGGCAGGTGTCCGGACAGTGGGGTATGGCGCAATGATCGGATACATATCGCAGCTCTTTCGATGCTGGTGAAAGAACAGCATAATGCACCCATAGACTACGGATTCGTGGAATATGCCAGACATGGTACAGTACGCAGAGTGAAGATACGATCCGGTGACAGGCGCCAGGTGCTCAATATCTTAAAACGTATAGAGATCATTAAAGATGGATCGATGCCGGATAAAAAGGAAAGCAGTTTCTGTGATGCCTGCAACTTTTCACACAAATGCAGCCCGAGAGCATCGCTTGCATCCAGGTTCTTCTGAGAGGGTGCTTATTGGCCAAAATCTATATATTGAGAACATCAATCTCCATCCATAATGTCAAAACCTGTATACCTCGGAGAACTCCTTCTGTACTGGTGCCCAGCATGCAATGTACCCGTGCTTGGGAAGAAATGTAGTTGCGGTAACATCACACAAAAGGTGAGTATCACACCACCTGGTGACATACGCCCTGCTTTTGCACATGATATTGAACACATAAACGCTGTATCTCAGGAACAGTTCGGCCAGCCCCTGGTCCCCGATGACAGGATCGTTGTGCTGAACAAAGCACCGTATGATGACCGGATGGATGAGATCATCGTAGATGGTCAGGTCATCGCAAGTATCCGGTTTGAGGTGGACAGGCTCAAATGGGTACTGCTTCCCAGACTGGCAGGTGCCAGACGCCTGTTCCAGGGAAAAGATCTCTCGAAACTGAAGAACTGGGTCATCCTTGACAGGAGTGCCCTGCAGTTCATCGTGAAAGGCGCAAATGTCCTTGCACCTGGTATCGAGAATGCTGATCCCGACATCTGCGAACTGGACGAAGCGGTTGTCCTCACCCCTGATAAAGAGGTGGTTGCCACTGGTCGGGCACGGATGAGCGGAGAAAGGATGCTTGAAAGAGAACGTGGGGTTGGTGTGAAAACACGCTGGAAGGGAATGCCTGAAGAACAGGCGACCCCCTCAGGTGGTCAGACGTGGGACGATGTGGTTCGGGCGAACGAGGATATCCTTGATACTTTTATCGAGAAGGGACACCAGTTCATTGAGAACGTGGCAGCCACTGTGAAACGTCCTGTTAGTGTATCGTATTCAGGTGGCAAGGACAGCCTTGCAATGCTGCAACTGGTTGATGAGTGCCTGGACGATTATGATATCCTTTTTGCCGATACAGGACTGGAATTCCCCGAGACCCTTGAGAATGTGACAATGATCGGGGACAGGTACAATAAACCCATACGTTCCATCAGCGTCGGGGATGCATTCTGGCGATCGGTGGACGATTTCGGCCCTCCGGCAATGGAAGCTCGTTGGTGCTGCAAGGTGTGCAAGCTGGGACCCATAACACAATTGATAGAAGATAACTATGAGAACGGATGCCTGACATTCATAGGACAGCGAAAATACGAATCCGAGGCACGGGCCAGGAGCGAACGTGTCTGGAAGAATCCCTGGGTGGGCAACCAGATCGGCGCATCCCCGATACAGGACTGGACCGCACTGCATGTGTGGCTGTACATATTCAAGCATGACCTGCCATACAACCCGTTGTATGAGCAAGGATACGACCGTATCGGATGCTGGCTGTGTCCATCATCATCCCTTGCGGACCTTGTCCGCCTCAAAAAGACGCATCCCCGGAGGGAGGCCAGGCTCACACAGTATCTGCTGGAATATGCTAAGCAGAGAGGACTATCCAGTCAGTGGGTCGAATACGGTTTATGGAGATGGAAGAAACTACCCCTCACAATGGCAACACTGGCAAGTGACCATGGGATCAACGTGATCCCCACACATGATCCAGAGCAAGAGCTCACCTTCGCTCAAACATCAGGCTATCGACCCTGTAAAGAAGGAGGTATGTCAGCGGAAGGAAGTTTCAATACCGCTGTCGATCTTTCACGTCTCGAAACAACCGGAATGCTGCGAGTAGTGGGCAAAGTATTATACATAGAAGGTGTGGCCTCGGTGAGTCATGATGAGGATCGGGCACAGGTGTTCGCATCCGGTACGCTGACCACCCGCAGTGATACAGAACACAGAGCAAAGGAACTGATGCACAGGGTGGAACTGTCGGTAAGACGAGGACTCAAGTGCATGGGGTGCGGGGTCTGTGTAGGCAAATGCCCGAACAATGCGATCACGATACGGAATGGGATGGCATGTATTGACAGTATATGTGACCAATGCGGACGATGCCTTAATGTCTGCCCCGTGGTGAAGTTCGGTAGTGTGGGACATGGTGAGTGAAAGGATGAGAACGAACTCAGAGGATGAAGGTCATGTATTTCCCCCAACCACAACCAGAACCTTTATACATGATACGCGTCAATCGAAATTGGTGATTTTTTGGTAAAAAGAGCATTGCTTAGCGTCTCCGACAAAACTGGGATCGTAGAATTTGCACGCGGACTTGAGCAACAGGACATACAGATCATCTCAACCGGTGGAACTGCCCGTATCCTCAGGGATGCAGATATCAAGACCACTGATGTCTCAGAGGTCACAGGATTCCCTGAAATGATGGGCGGGAGGGTCAAGACCCTGCACCCGATGATCCATGGTGGCCTGCTGTGCCTGCGTGAGGATACATCGCATATGAGCGATGCCGATAAAATGTCCATTGAGCTGATCGATATGGTCGTTGTGAACCTTTACCCTTTCGAGATCACAGTATCAAAGGAAGGAGTGAACCTGGATGAAGCCATTGAGAACATCGACATTGGCGGACCGACACTGCTACGCTCGGCTGCAAAGAACTACCGTTCGGTCACTGTGGTCTGTGATCCGGACGATTATGGCTCGGTACTCAAAGAGATCCGTTCAAGTGGGGTCGTTTCCGAGAGAACGCGGGAAAAGCTTGCCGTGAAGGCCTTCCGACATACTGCCAATTATGACAGTAACATTGACACATATCTTAGCAAGACCCTTCTTGATGAAGAGGTATTGCGTCTGAACTATACCAATGGTACCACATTGAGATATGGTGAGAACTGGCATCAGGAAGCAACGTTCTACAAGGATCCGTACGTGAAGGGACCTGCCCTTTCCAATGCCATACAGCACCATGGCAAGGAACTCTCATATAACAATTATGTGGATGCTGACAATGCTCTGCAGACCATAAAGGAAGTGGGCAACAGGAACCCTGCGGTCGCCATCGTCAAGCACAATAACCCCTGTGGTCTGGCCACCGGTAACTCCTTGCTCCAGGCACTACAGACAGCCTGGGATGGAGATCCTGTCTCTGCATTCGGGAGTATCGTCTGTACTAACACAGAATTCGACCTGAAAGCGGCCGAGTTCCTCGAGGGCAGGTTCGTGGAGATCATCCTTGCACCAGGATATGATGCTGATGCACTGAAGTATCTCAAGAACAAAAGCAAGGATATCCGCCTGCTGGAGCTACCACAGTTCAACGAGGACTTCGATGTGGACTGCACCTACAAGTACGTTATCGGCGGGATGTTGAAACAATCCCGTAACATCGGACTCCACGCAAAATGGGAATGTGTGACCGAAACATCTTTCCCTGATGAGAAGAAGGAACTATCCGACTTCTGCCTGTGCGCCTGCAAGTCCACAAAATCAAATTCCGTGACCCTTGCATATGAATACAGTGATAGCTGTTATATGATGCTGGCCATGGGTGCAGGACAGCCCAACCGTGTAGATTCCATACGTAAATTGGCTGTAACAAAGGCACGGGAGAACCTCAGGGAAATATACGACCGGGACAATATAGACATGCCCTTTGATGACTACTGTGGATCAGTGCTGTCGGAATGTGTGATGGCATCAGATGCCTTCTTCCCGTTCGATGACAGTATCATCCACGCCGATGAGAACAATATCAAATACATTGTTTCACCTGGCGGATCCATCCGGGACAATGAAGTGATCGCCACGGCCAACCGGCTGGGAGTGTCACTGGTATTCACCGGAATGCGGCATTTCCTGCATTGATAAGACCGGGGGTCCATTTGTAAATTTCAGGATAGGAAAGGGGGGGCCTTTATCCTCCTTATTCTCAACCAAAGTCCCTACTATCCCACCACAGCTTCGCACGCAGGGAACGTCCCCGCTGGATCAGTCCATTCTTGCCCCAGTTCCCACTCCCATCTTTGCTTCCATCTTCATCTACTTCGAGCACGGATTCCCGCAAAAAATCCCTGAGCACAGCCTCCTGCACTGGTGTAGTGACCTGATAATGATGCCTGTAATGCTCCACCGCCTCATCCAGTGAAGAGAATCTGGTGATATGTTCCATGGGGAAGACCTCTATGTTCGGATAGATACCCATCTGGTAGAGAGCATTGTACAGTACATCACATTTGGGCCCGGTATGATATTCACTATCATGCAACTGAGGCCAGATCATGCGGTACTGGGTATCCCAGGACGTCTCACCTGCGAACCAGTACAGGTAGATGTGACCTGTGGACACGTCCACCATCTTCTGTATAGCATCCCTGATATCCGACACATGCAGGGAGAAGGATGCAATGATCACATCAAAATGAGTTTTAAGGTCAGCCGTCGTGACATCTTCCCATCGTTTATGCACACAGGTGATATTTTCAAGACCGTACTCTTCGATGTTGTCCTGCAAAACCCCCGCCATGCCTCTGGACGGTTCAACAGCAGTCACATGGCTCACCTGTTCAGCAAGTGG
>JAIOTO010000083.1 GCA_021106765.1 Methanosarcinaceae archaeon | reverse complement strand
GATAGGGATCGCAATCCCGGCAAGTGAGATGTGTATTCAACTCGAACGTATGGGATTTGGTGCAAAACCCATTAATGGTGGCAAGAGCATTGAGGTTCTTGTTCCTTCCTACCGTGCTGACATTTTGCATGACTATGATATCATTGAAGATATTGCCGTCGGATATGGATATCATAATATAATTTCCAAATTCCCCAACAATACTACTGTTGGAAAGGCACATCCTGTATCATTGACCAGAACGGATATGCGGGAAATCATGGTTGGACTGGGCTATTCTGAGGTAATGCCTTTCACACTTACAAGTCAGAGAGTGCATCTTGACTGGATGAGACGTGAGAGAACCGATGATATAACTGATGTCCTTCATCCAATAAGCGAGGACCAGACAATGGTCCGCACAACGATCCTTCCAAACCTGATCGAGGTTATTTCCTTGAATCAGCACCATGAGCTCCCTCAGCGTATATTTGAGGTCGGTGAGGTAGTGATCAATAGCAAAAATCATTTGCATATGGCTGCTGTGTCCATACATCCACAGGCGAACTTCACCGAGATACGGGAACTGGTGGATGCCATGATGCGCGAAAGGAAGATCGATTATGAGGTTGCAGAATCCGAGGACCCTGCCTTTTTAGATGGACGCCGGGCCGACATTATTGTGGACGGCAAGTCTGTTGGTGTGATGGGTGAGTTACATCCTGAGGTGATTGTAAATTTCGGTCTTGGTCAACCGATCGTGGGTTTCGAGATCGTACTTTGAGTCACACTACATAAACCAAAAGTGCAATACCGGACCAGAGTTTCCAGCTTCCGAGACGCGACTCGGGAGGATGCGGTCCATTTTGCTGGCTCTCAAGCGGACAATCATGGTCATACATCATCCCTTTTTTGATATAAGAATAAATTATATGACCAATAAGTAAAACAGAACACCCTGCATGACCACAAGAATGAACCATCAAAATATATATTGAACGGGCCCGCCGCGATTCGAACACGAGTCAATGGGTTTCTTCGAAACTTTGGTGAGTTACATCGAAGCCCATTAGGATATCCTGGCTACCCTACGAGCCCTCCTTGCTGGCTCTAACATTGCTATTGGTAGTATTAAAGGTTTCTATCTAAGTGAGCGTCTGCCGGCTTACTGCAGGTGGGTTGAATACTGTAGCAGCAAAGCAATGATGATTATGAAGATCCCAAATACCTTTGTAAAATATCGTTCAGACATCGTCCGCAGATAATCGATCTCGATGTACATGATGTGTGACCCAAGCTGGCTGCCGATCAGGGCAGCTACGGCCATGTAGACCATGCTAGTCATATCCAGCTGGCTGTTGCTCAGATGTGCCAGCAGCCCGGATGCGGATGTGAACACAATGATCAGGGCAGACGTTGCCGTGGCACGTTTGATGCCATATCCAAGTGCGATCAGGAGCGGTACGATGAATGTTCCTCCACCTATGCCCAGAAGACCGGCAGCTATCCCTATGACTAAGCCAGTACCCAGGCCTAATAATAGTCGAACTTTTGGATCAATATCAATTTCTCGGTCGCAGGTATCATCATTCTTTAAGTATATCATCAAAATACCTGCGATCAAAAGGACTATGCTGAACATTCCAAGTATCACGTTATCCGGAGTAAGATCCGTGAGATATGCACCTACCGGTGCCCCTGCTACAGATGCAAGTATGAAAGGAAATGCAGTGTGAATATCGACCATTCCTTTCCGGAGGTAGGTGACAGACGCCGAACCGGCGGTCACGATGTTCAACATCAGAGCGACAGGGATTGCCACCATCAGGTCCATGCCAAGCCAGTAGAAAAGGGGAACATATACGATTGCTCCTCCTATTCCCATGACTGCGAACAATATGGATGAGAACAGGACAATACTACCAAGCACGGGTGGGTCTGTGAACAGCATTTCTTGATCCTGTATCATTAAATGATATGATTATGGTGTGTTATGTATCTTCTCTTAAAAATATCGATATTCTCCATGGTGCCAACAACCGCAATCGTATCATTTTCTTTTATGACCATCTGGTCTAGATCTCCGGTCCTGACCTCTCCTTCTCTTTCAATACCGATAACCTTGCAATTCATGGAATTAACAAAACCCATTTGTTTCACGGTATTTCCTATCACGTCGGATCCAGTCGGTACATGATATTTTTCGATCTCGATCCCTTCATAGAGAACAATGTCCTCTCTCGTGCAATCAGGATATTTTCGATCACAGATCGATATGATCTTTGCAAGCATCTCACCGGCAACAATGGAAAGAGATGCAACATAGTCCGCTCCAGCCTTATAGATCTTGTCGATCGAGTCTACAGAATTAGCGCGTGCAAAGATAGTTGATTTGGGATTCAGGCTGCGTGCAATAAGGGTTGAAAAGATAGTATCGCTGTCATTGTTCAGACCAATGATCACAGCATCTGCATCTTCGATACCTGCTTCTATGAGGACTTCTTCATGAGTACTGTTTCCGATCACAACATTGAAGTTATTTTCATCAAATATATCAAAACTGGTCCGGGTAAATATTTCCTTATCATAATCCACTACTGTAAAATGGGCATTACTTTCATCCAATACTTCAACAATACGCTTACCCACATCACCATATCCAAGTACGATCAGATGTCCAGTTTTCATTATATCAACAATCCTCCGGTATACCCGTGATCATTAATGGATCAACTCCTTCAGTTTAGAAAGCTGTTCCGTCTTACCGGTTGCAAGAAGCACTGAATTTCCTTTAAGTATTGTTTCCGGACCCACATCGAATGTCAGACTACCCCCTTTACGTATGCCGATAACATTTACACCTGTTTTTTCCTTTATTCCAGCATCTTTTAATGTTCCACCGACCAATATGCTTTCCGGATAAATGGGAAACTCCACGATACTGATCCCCTCAAAGAATTCTATTGCTCCAGCCAAGGCACCCAAATATGGATCCATCGCTTTTCTGCCAATAACCCTGCCGAGTACCAGTTTTGGAGACACCACACGATCTGCACCTGCATACTTGAGATATTTTATGTTGGCAGCTTCCTCTACGATCGCAACGATCTTCACATTACAAATATTGCGAGCAGTCAGTACGATATGTGCATTCTCTTCATCCGATCGGTTCGCAATAACAAAATGTGCAGACGTAATATTAGCATGCTTGAGCACATTTCCCTCGCTTGCGATGCCGTACATGCATGGAAGTTGCTTTTGCATCAGTTTTCGGATCATTTCCTCGTCATTTTCTATGATCAAAAAAGCCATATCCTGTTCGTTCAATTCATCGACCAGGGTTTTTACCAGCTGATTATAACCACAGATGATAATGTGATCAGAAATCCCGACCGGAGCTTTGATAGGAAGGGGAGCCACCATAGTCTTCTGGAACCAGGGTGTGATCACGAATGTGATCAGTATTCCAAATACTATCAGTATACCGGAGATCTGAACGAACATAGCAAATACCTTTCCCGGACGAGATATAAGGACGATATCTCCATAACCCACAGTGGTGGAAGTAGAAACAACCCAGTATAGGGCATCGATAAAATTCGCGTGTTGGATCTGTCCCTCATATTTGGCCAGAGATATAAAAATTAGCACGTCAAGTCCGATGACACCTAATGCTATTACTATATACTTGATCATAGATGATCTGTACCCTGGGGTTAAGGCATTCATGAGTTCAACTCGTTATCGGATTGTGCATTATATGGCACTATTGCATGATAAGAATATTGGATATTAGAACCCATGAACAATATACGGACCAAATATCATGAACACAAACGACATCAGTACAAATATGGTCAACATTCCTGCGATAGAATTGGCGAGTTCCTCGGCTCTTGTATCGCTGCTCACGATCCGTTTGCAGAACGACTGAAGATAATCCTTGAACACATGTCCCCCGTCCAGTGGCACGGCAGGAAGGCAATTGAAAAGACCTACATAGAAATTCAACCAGCCGATCCATAACAGTGCATTTGCAATCCAGAAGATACCAATGCCCAGTGGCTCGCCCCATCCCACAGCATGGTAGAACTGTGCGAGGTTTCCGCTAAAACCAGGGAATCCTTCACCGGCAAAACCAACGATGGGAAGCCCTAAGAGTATGAGCCAGCCACCAATGCCTGTTAACATGGAGGGGATCTTCTTTAACATTTCAAGATACTCTTTTGCAGGGTATTCTCCTACAGAGATACCCAGAGGTACGCTCTTCAGCCCCTCTGTGCCGTAATAAATTCCCAGGAAGCCCTTTTCTGTTATGGTATCCGGATGCTGTGCCAGATCCACATCAATTACGGTTGTATTATTCGTTGCAGATGACATTTCATACTGTTGCAGAACTGTGATCTGGATCATCTGACCAGGTTGTGTAGAGTTCATAAAGAATATGAAATCTTCAGACGAATGCATTGCACTATCATCGATCTGCAGTATCAGCATACCACTCTCTAATCCAGCATCCTCCGCAGGGGAATCCGTGACCACGGCATTAACATAAACACCTTCAAGATCATCTTCTGTACCTTCACCGACCTCTACATCATACACTGAAACAACCCTGTCCTTCGAAGCATATATCTGCACAATGGAACCAGCTTCGATATCCTTCATATAAAGAATAATATCGTTCGCATTCCGGATGGAAGTATCATCGATACCTGTGATCACCATACCGTCCTCGATACCCGCATTATATGCAGAAGAACCATTTGTTACATTGATCACCATCGCATCACCCAGGGGTGCGATCGCTCCCAGCACTGGTCCAAAGAAAAGCAGGAATGCAATGAATGCTACTGCGAAGTTTGACATGACCCCTGCCGCCAATATCCTTGCACGCTGTTCCCGGGACGCGGACTTGACCGGCTTTTTATATTTTGGCTCTGCTATCTCATTGTTAAACTCATCGATATTATCAATATCTATATTTACCTGATCAGTCTCTTTCGAGACGCCAAAGAGCTCTGTCTCATCGTGTTAAGCAAAACCG
>JAIOTO010000036.1 GCA_021106765.1 Methanosarcinaceae archaeon | reverse complement strand
ACCGTACCAAGTATCTCTGAGATGGTGCATTTGTCCCCATCCTTGAGACCCAATGGGTGGCAGAGGTCATATATCTCTGAGTCCGTACCATCATATTTTGGAGCACTGTATTTGATCTTGGCACCCTTGATGGCATTCTTTGAGTCAATAGCTGCGATGATGGGGGCCATGATAACCTCTACGACCCTTGCACCTCCGTCGTGGAGTGGACAATTATGGACGGTCTCGTTCAGGATCTTCGATATTTGGTACCTGCGTCCTTTTTCCAGACTCATGCATGTGTTCTTCAGTTTACACGTGTTGCACTCGGGTGCCTCACCTTCAAAGATGAACTCTAAGCTTTCTTTGGTAAGATCTGGTCCAATAAGCGTTATTATGGAATCTGTATCAGTCATATGATAATCACCTGTGATCATGGAATAACTTTGGTGGTCCTTGCTACGATCTCAGCGGCATCCCTGGTCAGCCCTGTGCCGAGTATTGTGTATCGTTCCGGACGAATTGTATGTGACAGAACAAGCGCCTCTAATATATATCTATCTTCTATCCCCAGTTCCTCTGCGGTTGTCGGGGCACCTATTTCCTGCAGAGCATGGCGTATCGTCTTCCAGTCGCCACCATGCAGGTACATCATCATGATCGATCCAACTCCACATTGTTCCCCATGAAATGCGGAAATGGGTGCTACCGTGTTCAGAGCATGGCTGAACATGTGTTCAGATCCGGATGCAGGTCTTGACGATCCGGCAATGCTCATAGCTACACCACTTGACACCAGGGCCTTTACAACCATCCGCACCGAACTTTCCAGATCGGGTTTGATGGAATCTGCAGAATTGATCAGTATATCCGCAGTCATTTTTGCAAGTGCTGCGGCGTATTCACTGAAAGGTACATTCTGGAGTCGGTGCGCCAGTTCCCAATCAAGGACTGCCGTACAATTGGATATGATATCCCCGCATCCCGCAGCAAGGAGGCGATACGGTGCTTCAGCGATCACGGCAGTGTCCGCAATGACTGCCATTGGAGCATTTGCCTGTATGGATGTTGTCTTACCATCATGGAGGATGGATGCCCTGGAAGATACGATACCGTCATGCGATGCTGCCGTTGGTATACTCAGGAATGGTACGTTAAGCTCTGTAGCCGCAAGTTTGGCAACGTCAATGGATTTCCCGCTTCCCACACCCAACAGGTACTCAGTATTGTTCAGGGAAGCCATGTCCTTGACACGTTCAACCTCGTCCCGGGATGCTGCTGTTGAGGTTATTACCTCTACCGCATAGTTGGAATCATCCAGTGCGTCCCGTATGGTGTTTGCAGCTATCGTTCGGGTCTTCTTTCCGGTAACGATCAGGGCATTGTCTCCCAGTTTCAGGTCCCTGCATATCTCAGTGACCTCCCCAAGGACACCATGTCCGACAAGGATATCTCTTGGAAGCTGCATCCATTTGTTCTTTATCGCGTTATCGTGCATAAGATCCATCCTTGCATATTCTTGTTCTATTATCCTATGTATATGGGAGCTATTTTATATTTATTCTTTCGTCCAATATCTTATTAAACATTAGTTCTATTAGAATATTTCACATTTCACCAATGTTATTCACCATTACCTTCACAAAATATGGTCTAAAATAGATCGTAATGAACTATGGCTGCACTAGATGAGATATTGCAATTTATCAACAGGTATTATCTGGACCCCATTTTCCAGGATAGTGGATACAATCCTGTAAATACCATCACCTGGGCACTGATCCTTGGTATCTGTGTTTTTGGTGTGGTCCGCTTGATGAAGAAGCTGGATGTGGAGGTTGATGATCACTTTATATTCTCTGTGATACCCTTTGTGCTTGCAGGCTCTTCCCTTCGAGTGCTTGAGGATGCCGGTGTTTTTACAGCACCGCTGAGCTATCTGTTCATAACTCCCAACATCTACTTTATGGTATTTGCTGTGACGTTGCTTTGTCTTGTGCTTTCCCGATGGATGTATGCTCTGGGTAAGGTTGCTGACTGGCACAGGCTCTTTGCCATGATTGGCATGTTTTGGTTCATCTGCAATATAGCTGCGCTCCTATACGTGGAGGACATAAGCCATCCTCTTATATTGTTGTTCATCATATCTGTCGGGAGCCTGCTTGCAGGCATCATCTATCTTATTTCGAAGTATGCTGGTCTGCCCCTGCTCACAGATCGTTTGAATTTTGCGATCGTGTGGGCACACCTGCTGGATGCTTCATCGACAATGGCGGGAGTGGACATGCTCGGCTATTATGAAAAACATGTGGTGCCCGCCTATCTCATCGAACTGACCGGCACAGCAATGGTCATGTATCCTCTTAAGCTTGCGATATTCATACCGGTGCTGTATATTCTTGATTCCCAGTTCAATGATGATGAAGAAGCGGTATCCTTACGGACGTTCGTGAAAATGGTGATAATCATACTTGGCCTGTCTCCCGCATGCCGCAACACAATTCGAATGACATTTGGTATATGATAACTATGAATGATAGATACAATATTGGAATGGTGAGAGAATATCTGTACGATCTGCGGTATCATGTGGTGGCCATTGCGGCCATCTTCATTGTATCCACCATAGCAGGTTACGTCTATACTTCAATGGACCCGGACTCAGCAGCGCTGGCACTGGGGGAACTTGAAGGACTGATCGAGATCCTGAGAGGTCTTTCCCCTCTTGAGATCATGATGTTCATATTCATGAACAATACGATCAAAAGTCTGTTCGCCATACTTCTTGGACTGGGATTTGGTCTAATTCCTATCTTTTTCATTGCATACAATGGTTATGTGCTGGGAGTGATAAGCTACATTGTATCGTCCAGTGAAGGGTTTGGGTTTGTACTGGCTGCGATCATTCCTCGTGGTATCATCGAACTCCCTATGGTCATGTTATCAGCTGCTATAGGTCTTCGGCTGGGGCAACAGGTAATGTACGCGATCATGGGCAGGGATGTATGCATTAAGGATGAGCTTTTGAAAGGAATCTATGTATTCATGTACTGGATATTGCCCATGCTGTTCATTGCGGCGATGGTAGAGACATTTATTACTCCACTGGTCGTGAGTCTCATCTGATGAAGGAAGTTATCTTATTCGTGTGACCACGGCAAATCTTTTATTCAATGCTTACAACCATTATCTAAAAACAGTATCAAAATTACAGAGGATATTATGATGATCGATAGAAAACAGATCGTTGAGATTGCAGAGAACTATTATACGGATGAGATTCAGATAGGGACGGTTGCT
The DNA here is from genome assembly GCA_021106765.1 of Methanosarcinaceae archaeon. Taxonomy (GTDB): domain Archaea; phylum Halobacteriota; class Methanosarcinia; order Methanosarcinales; family Methanosarcinaceae; genus JAIOTO01. The sequence continues at coordinate 5,765 of JAIOTO010000036.1, read as the reverse complement.
TCTCATTCTGCACTGGATGTATTCGATGGTGCAGTGGAGGAAGGATTCAAGACCTTTGCTGTGTGCCAGGCCGGACGCGATAAGACCTATACTGATTATTTCCGTGCACAGCGGGATGTAGAGGGCAATGTTGTACGTGGCATTGTCGATGGGTCTGTGACCTATGACAGGTTCAATGAGGTATTACTGCCTGAGAACCAGAAGATGCTTGTGGATAACAACGTGCTGTTCATCCCGAACCGTTCCTTTACCTCATACTGTGGTATTGATGAGATCGAGAATGATTTCGCTGTGCCGCTTGTGGGGAGCAGGAACATGCTGCGCAGTGAGGAGCGTGGGATAGGTCAGGATTATTACTGGTTGCTGGAGAAAGCAGGTCTTCCATTCCCGGAACGCATTAACGATCCGCAGGATATCGATGAGCTTTCGATCGTCAAACTCCCGCATGCTGTGAAAAAACTTGAACGCGGTTTCTTTACTGCAGGTACATACGATGAGTATCTTGAGAAATCCCGATCCCTGATCAAACAGGGTGTTATCACCGAGGATGCGCTTGCAAGTGCCAGGATTGAGAGATATGTCATCGGACCGGTGTTCAATTTCGACCTATTCTATTCCCCGATAGAGGAGGAGATGAACAAGATCGAGTTACTTGGCATCGACTGGCGATTCGAGACAAGTCTGGATGGACATGTACGGTTGCCCGCTCCCCAGCAGATGACACTGGCAGAACACCAGCTCACTCCAGAGTACACGGTGTGCGGCCACAACTCGGCAACCCTGCGCGAGTCTCTGCTGGAAGATGTGTTCAGGCTTGCTGAGAAATACGTAAAAGCATCCCAGAAACACTATGATCCCGGTGTCATCGGTCCGTTCTGCCTGCAGACATGTATCGACAAGGACCTCAATTTCTCCATATATGATGTGGCACCACGAGTCGGTGGCGGTACCAATGTGCACATGTCCGTGGGTCATCCCTACGGTAATACCCTCTGGCGCAAACAAATGAGCACTGGACGGCGTGTTGCATATGAGGTCAGGCGTGCGGTGGAGACCAACCAGTTGGACAAGATCATCACATAAGTGATCCCGATCTCAATCTGAAATTTCATTTATGATTGCAGGCGGCTCTTCATTAGGAAAGAACCGCATTGCACGTTTTTGTGTATATTTGTTTTCTATGTACACGATCCTCTATTCTGCAGCCAAAAGTTTTAAATAGAATGCACATGATTATTATCATAATGAGTAGTATAATCATGTGCACGCATGATTGATGATCAGGAGAATCTGCCATGAAAATAGTACATGCACAAACGGTACTCGCAGAAGAGCAACTTGAGGCGCTCAAGAAAAAGACCAATGAGCCTTCGACCAAAGATGCCCTGAGTGCTGCTGTTGACCATTATCTCGAATGTGAATACACGGATCTTAGTGACGAAATGTGGACCCACAAACTCGAAAAGGTAGTGCAGCGGAAGCAAACGAACAAATAATAATTTACAAATGTATTGACTAAACAGATTAATATAATATAAGGAGTGAAAAATATGAGATTCGGAAAAGATATGATTAAGAACGAGGGTGCAGTATCGCCGGTCATCGGTGTAATCCTGATGGTCGCCATCACTGTCATCCTGGCTGCTGTCATTGCAGCATTCGTGTTTGGAATGGGAGCACCTGAAGTAGCACCGCAGGCAAGTATGAAAGGCGGTCCATCTGAGTCTGGTGCTTCATATACAGAGACCATTAAAATAGAGCACCAGGGAGGAGATGCCATTACATTTACCGGTGCAAACACAAAGATGACAATTAATGGACAGAGTGTTACTTTTATAGAAGAGGGTGACAATGCAACGTTCGATGCTGGCGAAGAACTTTATTTATTCAACGTTAGTAGTGCGTTCTATCTTGGCAATACCACAGTTGCTGCAGGTCTAACACCTATTGTACCAACAGGAGAAACTGCTACGATCAAGGTAGTTGATGTCCCCAGCCAGCAGATGGTTGCCGACTTTTCGGTGAGATTCTAAGATTTCCCAACACCTTTGGACGCATAACCTGCGTCCTCTCTTTTTTTTCTTTTTTGCATCCAATCTACGCACAGCACAAGCTATTGCATCTCTTTTGAAAGACTGTGAAAAACACATCTTACTGAAGACTGCGCTCGGTAATCTCGTGACAGATGTTCGTTTCCATCAGTTTGCGGATCTCATTCATGTCCTGCGTTTGTCCAAGTATCCACATCAGTTTGACCAGCGCGACCTCGGGCAGCATGTCCTCGCCTTCGATGGCACCGGCTTCCATGATGTCCTTTCCGGTATCGTACACCCGATCACATATCCGGCCGCTCAGGCACTGGGATGTCATGATCACCGGGATGCCTGATTGCACCGCATGTTTGATGGTTGGGATCCAGTCAGTGGAGACATGCCCCAGCCCGGTTCCTTCGATCACGATTCCCTTGTATCCGGAATCAATGTAGTAGGACAGGATGTCCGATGATGCGCCCGGGGTGTACTTGACCAGGGCACAGTCGAGTTGAAGTGTGTTTGCAAGTTGTAGTTCACAGTTTCCGCGCTTTGCATGGTCGAGTGTGGTCACGATCTTGCCATCTGGATGCTCAACATGTCCGATGGGAGTGGAATTGATGGAGTGGAAAGCATCCCGGCGGGAGGTATGCATTTTCCTTACTTTCGTGGCGTAATGGATGTCGCAGTGATCGTCCGAGGTTGTGGAGTGCATGACTACACAGACCTCTGCGATATCGCTGACCGCCACCCGGACGGCGGCGATAGCATTCATGGCATTGTCGCTGCTCGGTCTGTCGGCACTTCGCTGGGAACCAACAAAAACGATCGGGACTGGTGTTTTAAGCATGAATGCCAGCGCAGCGGCTGAATACATCATGGTGTCGGTCCCATGGGCAACGATGATACCGTCGGCACCGTTATTGATCTCCTCAGCGATAGCCCCCGCAAGTTCTATCCAGTACTCAGCTTTCATGTTCTCGGATAGTACATTGTATATGGCTTTTCCACTGATGTTCGCAATGCTCGTGAGTTCAGGTATCGCATTCACGATATCATCAGCTGAGAACTGCGCGGTCACCGCACCGGTCCGGTAATCGATCTTGCTCGCAATGGTACCGCCTGTTGACAGGATGGATACTTTCGGAAGATCATTTTTCCGTTTGGTTTTGTGTGTGGTTCCTGCGCGGGTTTTCATTTTATTTTTCCCGAGAAGTGTGATGGTTGCACCATCCGGATCAATACCGGCATTATATCCGCTTACCATTTTGATAACTACATGTTTAGTAGTGCTCGGCATCACGACACCCTCGTACACCTCATCGTTCTTTTCTATCCGTATCCTGTCGCCCTGTTCAAGATCCATGATCATCCCTTTAAAATAATTGTTAGAATAAATTGTTAGAGTATATGGTAATGTTCCACAATTCCGTGGTCATTAAAACGTTTAAGTTCTATTGAAATATCGTACGTACATTCGGTTCATTTGATCGACCGATATTCATCAACTACATCGAAAAGGACCTGTATCTTCGTCCCTATTCTGGACCGGACCGTGTCGATATCCTGTGCATCCTCGACAATATTTTCTCTGCGCTTCCCAATTGCACGCTCCATTTCCAGAGGTGCCGGGCCACCGGTTACCTGTCGTTTCCTGACATTGAGCACCGGATCCAGGGCTTCTTTGATCATATCTTCAGTCAAGCCATGACTGCTCAGACTCTCCCCGATAACGTTATGTGCGACCGCATCGATCTCATTCAGGGTCGGAGTGCCACTACCGCGTGCAAGCATCCCCACGATCTGGTGCGCAGTCCTGAAAGGTATTCCGCACACACGGACCATGGTATCTGCCAATTCGGTCGCTGTTGTGAATCCAGATATTGATTGTGATGCCATTGTGGTCTCATTGATGGTCATTGTAGCAACCATCCCGCTCATGATCCTGACCGTAGCACGTGTGTTCTCAACAGATCTCCACATGTTGGGTGTTGCTTCCTGAAGGTCCCGGTTATAGCTCATGGGAAGTGCCTTGCAGATCGATATCAGCGACATCAACGATCCAATAGCTACACTGCTCTTTCCACGTATAAGTTCTGCCGTATCCGGGTTCTTTTTCTGAGGCATGATGGACGAGGTCGAAGCGTATCGATCATCCAGTTCAATGAAATCGAATTCTGAGGACGACCAGATCACGATCTCCTCTGCCATCCTGCTCAGGTTGATCATAATATTTGTAAGGGCAGCCGCAACCTCGATCAGGAAATCACGGGTACTCACAGCATCCATGGAATTTTCGACAAGTCCATCGAACCCGAGCAGTTCCCGGGTACGTTCCCGGTTAATATCAAATCCTGTGGACGCAAAGGCCGCAGCACCCAGAGGACATATGTTCACCCGTTCCAGACTGTCCATCACACGACCGAGATCACGGGATATCGCATCCGAATGTGCCAGCATGTGGTGTGCCAGTGTTGTGGGTTGTGCATGTTGCAGATGCGTAAAACCCGGCATGATCGTATTCACGTTCTCAGAGGCAATATCTATCAGAGTACGCCGAAGTTCAAGAAGTTCTTCCATGAGATCCAGCATCTCATTTCGCAGGGTAAGCCTTATGCATGTTGCAACCTCATCATTGCGGGAGCGTCCGGAATGCATTCTCCCGCCAATATCCTCACCCACGATATCGATCAGTCTGGATTCAAGGGATATGTGTATATCCTCATACGTGTGGTCGAGCTTTTCGATCCCCTCTTTCCGGATCGTCAGTATCCCATCAAGTATACTTGCACATTCTTTGTCCGTTATTATTTGCTGTTCTTTCAGCATAACGGTGTGTGCCAGATCCACCAATGTATCTGCCTTGAATATCCATTTATCAGCATCCATCGAGGATGTGAACTTCATGATCTCCTCATCAGGGACTGATGATAGCCGTCCTCTTCGTAAAATGTCGCTCATAAGATCCTCATAGATATATTATAGTTCCTGAACGTTACATAATTGTAGCGTGGTATGGCTACAAACATTTAAAAAGAGATCGGTCTTGAGCGAGACATACCGGTAATGGTCACGATGGCATCTTGACAAACTCTTTCACTGGATCAAAGCAGGAACGATCGATTCAATTGATGGTAGTTGATTTTGGTAGCTGAATATGAACCTCTGTTCCTTGTCCCTTCCCTTCGCTTTCTATCCAGACATATCCATTATGCGCTTCAACGATCTTCTTACATATGTATAATCCAAGTCCGGTACCACCATATTTACGTTTTTCAGTAGCATCTATCTGATAGAAACGTTGGAATAATTTCGGGATTTTTTCCTTCGGGATACCTATGCCCGTATCCTTCACAATGAGATGGAGGTATTTCTCTTCTTCCTCAATGCTGACTGTTATCGTCCCTCCTTCAGGAGTGAATTTGATGGAATTGTCAATAATGTTCGTCAACATATCCGTCAGTTTATCCCTATCACCATTGACCTTCGGGAAGTCATCGGTCACATTCTTTTCCATCGTTATTCCTTTCTTCTCAGCCTGGATCTCCATATCAAGGAAGGTGTTATCAATTATCTGGGATATCTGCAAAGGTTCGGACATATATTCTTCTGTCCCAGCCTGCGTCCTGCTGAGATAGAGCAGTGAATCCACCAGTCTCTTGAGACGATCTGCATTTCTCATAACGGTGTCCTCGGCTATTTTCTGTTGCTCATTGATATCACCCAGCGTTCCAT
>JAIOTO010000038.1 GCA_021106765.1 Methanosarcinaceae archaeon | reverse complement strand
TACACATGTACAGACATGATAGTTCTTGATAGAGTTATATATTCTTCATGAATCTTTTCACAAGGAAAAAGACCAGTACAATGGCGCTTATTAAGATCCCTGCAATCGTTTTTATTGGGTTTTCCAGTGCATAGCTGATAAGACCATTATCTATATCAGCCAGAGAACTGTCTTCCCCTGTCCCATCTTGCATATTCACATCGATTGGAGAATCAGCATCATTCAACTGCATAACCCAGATATTATACTCATCGTTATCGTTTGATACATATGCGATGCTTTTCCCATCCGGATTCCAGGACGGACTCATCTGTACAGAAATTTCAGTGGTCAACTGTAAAGAGCCAGTACCATTAGCATTCATGATCCATATATCAGAATTGTTTTCCCTTTTTGATGAAAATGCGATCAAATACCCATTCGGACTAAAAGCAGGTTCATCATTAATGAATGGATCATCGGTCAGTTTCAACGGATGCAGACCATCAACATCCACGATCCAGATATCACCTTCAAGTGAATATACGATCTGTGAGCCATCTGGAGACCATGATGGAGAACTTTCATCAGCCTGTGCATCGGTGATTGCTTCACTGGCAGAACCATCCGTATCCATGACCCATACATCATAATTTCCTGAGACCTTTGAGAGATAAGCAATGCGAGAACCATCTGGACTCACTGCAGGTGCACGTTTATCAGCATTCTCTGTAATCTGTGACCTGTTTTTTCCATCATGATCGATCACATGGATGCTAATGAACTTCGAGGAGAAAGGGCCAACATTCTCGGACGCAAAATATATCCTGCTGCTGTCCACATCAAAACACGGTTCTCCCTCCCATACCATACTGTCATATATTCGTCTCTGGTCGGAGCCATCATGTTCCATGACCCAGATGGCCTGATCGGATGAATAGGTTATCATATTACCATCCCAGGACCATGAGGGGGATTGCTGATTGATCCCGTCGGTCAACTGAATAGTATCTTCCAGCATCACAGATGCCTGTACACACGATATCATAGATATGCAAAGAAGCATACATGTGACAGCGTATATAGCATTTAGTCTTAGTATGTTTTTTGACATTAGATCATCTCGAAAATATGATCATTCCAGAAACTCGGTGATCTTTTCTTTTAATATACTACTCACCAGCTTTCCATCTACCTTTCCACGGAATTCGCTCATCACAATCCCCATCAAGGGTCCCACGGCACTAATTCCCTTTTGTGATATGAACTCATGCTTTTCTGCAATAATGCTCTCAACAAAACTCTCGATCTCAGAAGGATCGGTCCCTGCAAAACCAAGTTGTGAGACTGCATCCTCTACACCCAGGGTCGGTTTCTTTGCCATAAGTCTCAAGATATCTTCGACCCCCTCCTTCGCAATATTACCTGTTGACAGGATGTCGAACAGTTCTATAAAGTGGTGCTCCTTGATCTGATTGACATCCACACCGTCCCGTTTAAGTTCAGGCATAAGACCCGTCAGTGTCCTGACGATCAATGTGGCACTCACCACACTGTTACCATTAAACCTCGTGATCAATTGTTCGAAAAGAGACAGATCATGCGAATACACAATTCGTTCTGCCAACTCCCTGTTCAGATCATATTCCTCTGCAAAACGTTTTGCCTTTTCAGTAAGAAGTTCCGGAACAACGATCGAATCAACATATTCAGCCAATATTTCCACCTTGGAAACATCCGTTTCGGGATACATCCTGGACGCACCTGGCAGGGGTCGCATGTAAGCAGTATTGCCATCAGGAAGAGCTCGGCGCGTCTCTTCCGGTATGAACCCGAGAGTTTCCTGAGCCCGTACAAGTACGCTTTCCATAGCACCACGCGCCCTCTTTTCCCTGTCAGCTACCATTATCACTGCATCCTTGCCAGCTGCACCGACTGCCTCGCGCAGGGCATCGATCTCCTCGGTTGTGATACCATAATTTGGAAGCTCGTCCGTATGGAAGATGCCTCCCACGCCTGAAGTCTTTGCACGATCAGAGAACTCAGTACCAAGGCGTCGTCCCGGCTGGATCTCCGTACCGACATATCCTGCAAAGCCCGGAAGGCGGACTGCCAGTACCTTCCCTTTCTTCAATGCCCGTGCTATAACCTTGGATCCCGTATCCCTGAACACATCTGTCACATCAAATATCTGATCATGTACACTCGCATCTTTATCCAGAAGTGCATCCCGTATTTCCAGCAAATGCACCTGTCTCTCGACCTCCCTCTCAACCATGGTTTCGATCATATCCAGTGCCTGAACACCTTTGATCTCAACACGTGCACCCGCAGCGATAGATATGTTCACATCCTGGCGTATGGTACCAAGGCCACGCTTGACCTTACCAGTTGAGCGCAAAAGCATACCGATGATCATTGCCGTCTCTTTTGCATGGGACGGAGATATGATGTCAGGTGCCGTACCGATCTCAACCAGAGGTATGCCAAGACGATCCAGTGAATAAACTACTGAATCCCCTGCATCCTCTATCTTCTGGGCAGCTTCCTCTTCAAGACACAATACATCTACACCAACATTCCCCACGGATGTCTCAATAGAACCATTCTTTGCAATGAACGCGGTTCTCTGGAAACCAGAGGTATTGGAACCATCCACAACGATCTTGCGCATTATATGTATCTGTTCGACTGGTCTCATATTGAGTAACCTGGCAACGGACAGGCTGATATCCAGTGCCTCCTGGTTCAGCTCACGAGGTGGTTCCTCATCATACTCGACCAGGCAATTTGTATCATAAGCTTTGTAGACAAACTTGCGACTGATCTTCGACTGCTCAAGAGCTGCACGGTCCACTTCACCCATCTCACTCTCAGTTGGACGTAAGTAGCGGAAGAACTCAAAATTAGATTCCTCAGTATCTCGTATCTGTGTTGGACATCGGCAGAACAGTTTTTCCTTTGAGTCCAGTTGCTGATGGATTTCAAGGCCACATTTAAGGCCAAGTTCTTTGTAATCGAGTTTATTGCTCATGAGGATATCACCATATATTACATCGCGATCTGATCATTAAACAGGGGCTTTGAATGTATAAATTTATTGTATGGATCGATTGTTCAT
>JAIOTO010000041.1 GCA_021106765.1 Methanosarcinaceae archaeon | reverse complement strand
GGCATGCTACCTGACAGAGGAAGAGATCAGCGATTCTGAAGAAGAGTAAGTGATCCCACGTTAAAGCAGTAGGGTTTGTTTCAAAACAAGCCCTTACTGATCACACAAAGTTGGAATGATTGCGTTGGATATGTGAACCACCACTCATTTCAATGGGTGGCCTTCTTGCTCAAATGTTGATAACTGGTCCACTTATCAAAGACCAAGCCGATCTATTTCTCGAAGAAGCGAGCTGCTCAGATTTGTAAAGTTCTGCATCCCGCCAGTCCAGGCAGTGATCATTATTACGTCCTCGATCTCAGTTCTTTTTACTCCGAGTTTCTTCAAACGTGTCAGGATCTTAATAGCACTGTCAGTGTTGTTTTCCGAACATGCTATTGCAAAAACGAGCAGATGCTTCTGTTTTGTCGAAAGCCCATCGTCCCTTTCAGCCCAGACAGCTCGGTAGAATCCTGCAATTCCTTCTGCAAAATTATCATCCATGTCCTTTGCATATTTCACCGCAAGTGGGACAAAACCTTTGGTATTCTTCACATTTTCAACATTATCAGTCATAATGATCTACTCTTTTACCGATTAACCATTAGTATATAATTTACAAATTGCATAATATAAAAGACCATGGCAAATTTGCAACTTCTTACTTCTTCAGAGTGCCGTCGATTATGTGGATCACCCGATCACAGTGTTCTGCAACTACCGGATCGTGAGTGACCACGATGATCGTCTGACCATGTGATCGCATTTCCTTGAAGGTTTCGATGATCACGTCGCGTGTGGCACTGTCCACTTCGCCAGTGGGTTCGTCTGCAAGAATGACCGCCGGACTGTTCGCCATGGCTCGGGCGATTGAAACACGCTGCTGTTCACCACCAGAGAGTTCAGTCGGTCGATGGTGTAGACGGACACCCATTCCCAGGTTCTTCAGGAGCATCTCAGCACGCTCAAGCCGCTGTTGTTTGGGAACATGTGAGAAACGCATCGCAAGTTCAACATTTCCAAGGGCTGTCAGAGTTGATAGAAGATTGAAATGCTGGAAAACAAAACCAAGCTCCTCCCGTCGGATCCTAGGGAGCCGCTTCTCTGGCACATCCGTGACATCGATCCCATTGATGATGATCGTACCCGTATCTGTTGTTTCCAGACAGCCGATCAGTGCCAGTAATGTGGATTTACCTGAGCCGCTGGGGCCCATGATGGCAACCAGCTCTCCTTTTGATATCGAGAATGTAACATCATGGACCGCAGTAACCGGGATCTTGCCCTGAAAGTAGGTCTTGGAAAGGTTTTTGACCTCAAGGATCGGAACGTCATCCATGCCGTAACGCCTCCATGGGACTCATTCGGGTCGCACGGTAAGCAGGATAAAGTCCTGCGATCATTCCGATCACTATGGCGAACAACATTGCAACTAGCAAAAGCCGCGGAGTTATGGTAAAAAGTATGATGCCTTTTGTCTCGAGCCAACTGTTCAGCAGGTACACTGCCACACCACCAGCACCGATACCAAACACCCCACCAACAATTCCCATCAATGCAGACTCACCCAGTGTTATCATAAGAATATCCTTTGTCTCCGCACCCATTGCCTTCAGGACCCCGAACTCCCGTGTCCTCTCGGTCACAGACATGAGCATCGTGTTCATCACACTTAAACCTCCAATGATCGCCGCAAGCAGGGCCGAACTAATTGTGATCACGCTGAGGATCAGAAGGGACTGCCCCGCTTCCTCCTGTAATTCTGTGGGAGACAGTGTCGAGGTACCCTTGACATTAAGTTCGATCATCTTTGCAAGCAACTCCACATCTGTTCCATCCTCCGGTGCTGTAAGGATCACAGAAAGGGTATCCCCCACATTATAGACATCCTGTGCTGTATCAAGAGGTATTGCAGCAGTGCTGTCATAGAACGAACCTGTATACTCAAGCTCGCCAACAACTGTGAAATTCTTTTCGTGCAACTCCAGTTTGCTACCGACCTGCAGGTCGTACTCCCCTGCAATGCTCGTACCTATCACTGTTTGATAGGTGTCCCCTGCCTCCAGGAACCTGCCTGATTTCAGTTCCACAGGATATAATATCTTAGCCGATTTCTCGGGTGCAACTCCTATAACCTGCTTCCCGGACATTCCAAACTGATCATCATCGAATGTCATCATCAACATCCCATAAGCATCCTTTACACCCGGAACTCGTTTGACATCCGATACCTTGTCGTTGGTAAGACCTGCACCGAACATTCCACTTTCTGCAAAGACACGGACCTTATCACTTGTCAGGCTCATGGACTTATCGAAGGTCTGGTTGAAATTCTCTGACATCGCACCCATCACGACCAGAGCAAAGATACCCAGAGCTATACCAGAGATAGTGAGAATGGTTCGGACCTTTCTCTGCATAGCACTTCGAATTATTATATCGAACATCAGATCTCCTACAAGCGTCGATGGAACAATCCTGCAATTGTCAGAACGAACAACGCACTGATGATACCAAACCCGGGTGTCTTTCTCGGTATTTCGGTCTCGATCATCACTGGATCAGGTATGCGCACGATCGTCTCATAACTGTCAAGTATGATCCCATTCGAGGTTATTACATCGATATTAACGTTGTAATCCCCGCCGGGCACGTTGTCCCATATGAAGCCTATCGTGTCCTCTTTATTAAGTGTCAGGACATCAACATCATCATCAAAGACGACATGTTCATCATCTTTTGTAAGCACGACACGCACCTGTCCGTAAAATGGCACCTGGGACATTCCAAGCATCGATATGCTGGCACCATAATCGTCAATATCCAGATCATCATCGATCAGATTAACATCTTCTGATGCCGTGAAATCTGTGAGATTGGCGGCCATAATATCCGGATCATGAGAGTGTACCCTGAGCAACACATTGTAAGAGGAGCCGCTTTCAAGAAGAATGGGCAGATCTATCTGTATCTCCTGTGACTGCAATACGACAACGTTGTCCATCGCTTCGGAATGAACAGCCTTATCGTCCTTGAACAGTTTTAGTGTCAGGTCCACAACACCCGGGTTGTAGATGCTGACAGGACTCAAAAGGATAGAAGTCTTTGCACTGTCTGCACTGAGGTCAACAATGGTGATCCTGGGCAGTGCCACAGTCCTATGAGAAAATTGATACGATGCCATGTCAGCAACGGTACCGTCCACATATACACTCATGTTCGTGACGTAATATTTTTCTTCCAGTTCATGTTGCCAGAGAACAAGCCCGGTGACCTCTCCCTCGGACACAGTACCGATATCAAGCGTTCTTAATCCCACCACATCCCCATTATAGAGCATTTCGAACTGGAACATGACATTGCTGGCAGGTTCATTGAAACGTACCGATGCTTCACATAGATCTCCATTTGAGAAAATATCTACAATATCTACAGTATCGGCAACATCTGTTGCGGATGCAGTACCGACATGTAAAGAGATAATAAGGATTGATAGGATAAACAGGGACATAACCGATTTGTTCCAGATGATAGCTCATACCTCCATTGAATCTTATGACATTATGTATTACCATCGATTTTAACCTTTTTATTCAACATAGTAATAGAGCTTAAGCTATTATAGCATTGGGTTGCATAGAAAACACATATGGATATGAATAAACTGGAGAAGTCGATCCTCGCATCGATCAAACCATCTGCGAGTGAACTGGAGCACCTGGGGACTGTGGCTTCAGAACTCATTGATATGATCAATACGATCGCATCCAGGAACAACATTCCATTGTTATCCACACAGCTGGTAGGTTCTGCTGCACGAGGAACATGGATATCGGGTACACATGATCTGGATATCTTCATGAAGTTCAATGAAGAGACAGATCGTCAGGATCTGGAAACATATGGTCTGTCCCTGGGACGAGAGATCGCAAAGGATGCAGAACAATGGGAGGAGCGATATGCAGAGCATCCATACATCAAAATGCGTTATAAGGGATTCGATGTTGACCTGGTTCCGTGTTATCAGGTATCCAGTGCATCCAGGATTATCTCTGCAGTCGATCGTACCCCGTTCCACAACGAGTTCATCAAGGAACATATATGCGAAATGGAAGACCACGTACTGCTGCTCAAACAGTTCATGCGAGGCAACGGAGTTTATGGTTCAGAGCTCAAGACAAGAGGATTCTCAGGATACCTTGCGGAGCTCCTTGTTATTCAATATGACTCATTCGAGGAGGTATTAACAGCCGCAAGTGACTGGAAACCTGGATTGGTGATCGATCTTATGGAACATGCCAATACGAAATTCGATGATCCTATCACTGTGATCGACCCCACCGACCCAAAGAGGAACGTCGCCGCCGCACTCTCCCTGAACAGTTTCTGCAAATTCATAGATGGGTGTCGCAGATATCTGAAAAACCCAACCAGAACGATGTTCTTTCCGGACCACGTACCACCACTCACCAATAGTGAGATACAGGATTTACTCCACAGGCGGAAGAGTTCACTGATAGCAATAGTGTTCAATACTCCGGACATAGTGGAGGATATATTCTATCCCCAGTTCTACAAGATGGAACATTCTGTTGTATCGATGCTGGAGAAAAATGAGTTCAGAGTGCTTAAAAGTGGGACATTGGGTGACGCTGAACGTGCTGTCCTGTTGATCGAACTGGAGTCTGCAACATTGCCAAATATAAGGAGACACCATGGTCCTCCGGTATGGGTACACAATCATGCAGAGAACTTCCTCTCGATGTACGAGAACAACGATGATGTTTATACCATGTACATAGAAGATGGACGATATGTGGTCGAACTGCCTCGTATTTTCCGGGACGTTACCTCCCTTCTGAATGCAAAGCTTACAGAGTGTTCCCTTGGCAAACACATCTCACAAAGCATAAATGAGGGGCTTAAGATACGGAAGGATGAGGACATCTGTAATATGGATGATGAGGCATT
>JAIOTO010000026.1 GCA_021106765.1 Methanosarcinaceae archaeon | reverse complement strand
GCCATGATTGAATCTGAGATGAAGTATCGCTTGATCTTTGAGAACTCGCCTCTTGGGATATTCCATTTTGATAAGAATGGTGTGATCACACATTGCAATGAAAATATTATAACGATCATTGGTATTCCCAGAGAGAGGATCATTGGGTTCAACATGCTAACAGATCTGAAAAACGAAAAAATGAAGGCAGCTGTCCGTAAGGTATTTGATAGGAAAGACGGGCATTATGAGGGGAAATACACAAGCGATACAGGCCGAAAGGTCACGCCGATCAAAGCCGACTACAGTCCAAATATCAGTGAGGACGGGACCCTTCTGGGCGGGGTTGGCATTGTGGGAGATATCAGCGTGAGGCTGAAAGCCGAAGAAGACCTGCATCTGGATGAATCACGTCTTGAAACAATGGTGAAACTCGGCCAGATGACAGAATCCTCGTTGCATGAGATAATTGATTTTGCACGGCAGGAAGGAGTCCGGCTCACCAGCAGCGATTTTGGATACATTGCGTTCCTTGATGAGAATGAGAAGATCCTCACAATGAAATCATGGTCCGATAATGCAATTAACGTATGCAAGCTGCAGAATAGTATCATTGAGATCCCCATCAGGAATACTGGACTCTGGGGGGAAGCTGTCCGACAAAGGAAAGCCTATATTAACAATGATTATGATGCCCCCAATCCACTCAAGAAAGGATATCCGGAAGGACACGTGAAACTGACCCGTCACATGGACGTCCCTGTTTTGGAAAAAGGCAAGATAGTGGCACTTGTGGGTGTGGGAAACAAAAATGAGGATTATGATGATTCAGATGTTCGTCAACTCAGGCTTCTGATACAGGGTATGTGGAGACTTGTACAGCATAGAAAAGCAGAAGATGAACTTAAGAAATATGTAGATGAGCTGGCAACTGCGAACGAGGAACTTAAATCCCTTGATAAAATGAAGGATGAGTTCCTGTCCAATGTCAGTCATGAGCTCAAGACACCCCTCACATCCATCAAAGGCTACACCCAGCTGATCTATGATGGAACGCTGGGTGATATCAATGAGCAACAGAAAAAAGCTGAGGCCACCGTTCTGAGGAATACAGATCGTCTCAAGAGACTGGTGGATTCACTGCTCTATCTCAGCAGGACGCAGGCAGGGACAGAAGAATATATGTCCGAACCTTTGCAGATATCCCAGATCATTGATAACACCTTCCTTGACCTAAAGGTACAGGCCGAGGGGAAGGGAATTGCACTGGAGAAGAATGTGCCCGACGATCTTCCAGCGATCATCGGTGATAGGGATAAACTGATGGATATGCTGACGAATCTTGTTGATAATTCCATCAAATTCACTCCGAAAGGAGGTATGGTAACAGCCAGCATTGAGGAAGAAGAGAAATACCTCCATCTCATTGTGAAGGATACGGGCATAGGTATCCCTAAGGATAAGATCCCGAAACTGTTCCAGCGGTTCTACCAGATAGATGCTTCCGGAAAACGTAAATATGGGGGTACGGGGCTTGGACTCTATATAAGCAAAGAGATCGTGGAAGCGCATAATGGGAATGTCTGGATAGAAAGCGAGGGCGAAGGACGAGGGACAGAGGTCCATATCCAACTGCCAAAGCCAAGTACCGCCGATTGAAACGATATATCCCTGCTTTGGTGAAAGCTATGTATATTATCATCATGGCAAAATCCGGCACATACCATTATGCTGAAAGAGGCGGATCATAACGAATAATAAGTGCTTAACTATATACGATGGGATACTGACGATTAGGGAAGAAGGGATCGAAAAGCTCGATCACACGAAAATATTTGAACTCACATGACACGATCAATATACGTGGGATGACTGCGCATGAGATGGAAAGATATTGCGTTAGAGAAAAAGCTGACAGTGCTTCTTGTGGCAGGGGTAGTCATGATGTCGTTTCTTTTTGCCAGCCTGTCAATCTCAACGGCCACAACAAAACAAGAAGAACTTGCCTACCAGCAATCCATCCAGACCACCAGGAGCTATGCCAACCATTTTGATGCGGACATGGCTGCTGCTATGGCAATAGGAAGGACCGTTGCTATCACAATGGAACAATACAAGAACGCTGATCGGGATGAGATAAACAACATCCTTAAGCAATTGCTATTGAAAAATCCGAATCTGATCGGAACATATGTGTGTTATGAACCCAATGCTTTCGATGGCAAGGATGCAGAATACATCAATGCATATGGCCACGACCCTACAGGCCGTTTCATCCCATACTGGAATCGATTCAAGGGACCTGATATCATAAGCCTGGACCCACTACAGGATTATGATACATGGGGATACTATCAGTTACCAAAGTTATTGCACCATGACGTGATCACAGAACCCTATCTGTACGAAGGAGAGCTCATTGTGAGCTTTGTCTCGCCTATCATGGACGAGCACGACAAGTTCATCGGTATTGGAGGAGTGGACCTATCCCTTAATTATATCGATAAGACAGTAAGCGACGTCCGGATATTCGACAGCGGTTATGCGATTGTGACGAGCCGTACTGGAATACTGATGTCACATCCAGTAGAAAAGGGCTGGATCGGAATGAAGAAACTTGACGATTTTAATGATAATGCAATAAGCAAAATGGCGGATGATATTGATAATGGGAAGGAGGGATACATTGAGACACTTGACCCGACCACCGGCAAAGATGTGATAATGTTCTACGAACCCGTGAAAACATCTGATTATTCATTCATTCTGATCGTTCCAAAAGCTGAGATGCTGGCAGGTGTTGCCGACCTGAGGAACCGAATGATACTCATTTCCGCATTCTCCATTCTGTTCATGGGCTTGCTTGCCTACCTGATCACAGGATTTGTATCCAGACCAATCAACAGGATACTCGATAACTTCAAGGCGATATCAGATGATGCCATCCTTGGAAAACTGGATACAAGAGCAGATACTGATGTGGACATCGATTTCAGGAAGATTCCTGAAGGATTGAACGATATCCTGGATTCTCTGACAGAGGCGAACCTGTTGAAAGAGGAAATGCAGAATATGTTAAATTTCAGTCCTTTGATTGTCTTCAAATGGAAAGCAGAAGGGAACTGGCCTGTGGTTCTCGTATCTGAGAACATCACCCAGTTCGGCTATACGCAGGAAGAGTTCCTGTCTGGAGAGAAAGACTATGGTGATATCGTTTTTCCGGAAGATATCAACAATGTAAAAATTAAACTATCTGAAAATATCGAAGCCGGCACGCCCAAATTCGGCCAAGAACATAGGATAATCACAAAATTCGGGGATGTGCGATGGGTAGATGAAAGAACACTGATACAGCGAAACAGTAAGGGTGATGTGGAGTGTCTGCAGGGCATCATCCTGGACATTACTGATAAAAAGAAGGCAGAAGAGGCCATGCTTGAATCGGAGAAGAAGTATCGCTTGATCTTTGAGAACTCACCCCTTGGGATATTCCATTTTGATCAACATGGAGCCATTACCCATTGTAATAGTAAATTCCTTAACATTATTGATGCGACCGGGGAAGAGATCATCGGCTTTAACATGATGACTTCCATTCGAGACGAAAACATGAAGGTTGCTGTTGAAGCAGTTCTCTCAGGAAATCCAGGGCATTATGAGGGTAAGTATTGCTGTGTCATCAGTGGTAAACTCGTTCCAATCAAAGCCGAGTACAACCCGAACATATCAGAAGACGGTTCATTGCTGGGAGGTATCGGCATATTTGAAGATATCACCCTGCGTAAGCAGGCAGAGGAAGCCATGATTGAATCTGAGATGAAGTATCGCTTGATCTTTGAGAACTCGCCTCTTGGGATATTCCATTTTGATAAGAATGGTGTGATCACACATTGCAATGAAAATATTATAACGATCATTGGTATTC
>JAIOTO010000035.1 GCA_021106765.1 Methanosarcinaceae archaeon | reverse complement strand
CTGCTATAGTGGATGAAGATATCTGTGTGGGTTGCGGTGTTTGTGTACCCATGTGTCCTTTCCAGGCACTATCAATTGAAAATGATAAATTGAAGATCATCACAGCCCTGTGCAAGGGTTGTGGTACATGTATGGCAGCCTGTCCCACAGGGGCATTAGATCAAAGTCATTTTAAAAATGAACAGGTGCTGTCACAGGTTAAGAGTGTGTTTGCTTATGAGGAGGTATGATGATGACTGAACAGGAATGGACTCCAAAGATCGTTGCGTTCTGCTGCAATTGGTGCAGTTACGGTGGTGCGGATACGGCAGGAATGGGAAGGTTCCAGCAACCTGCATCTGTAAGGATCATAAAGGTCATGTGTTCAGGCAGGATCGATCCTTTGCATGTGTTCAATGCCTTCCTTGAAGGTGCGGATGCGGTGCTGGTTACCGGGTGTCACTTAGGTGATTGCCATTATGTTAATGGTAATGAAAAGACCGAAGTGAGGCATCAGTTCCTGGAAGAGATGGTGCAACAATTGGGTCTTGAGCCAGAGAGGTTGTATTTGAACTGGATATCTGCCAGTGAAGGCGAGAAGTTTGCCAATTTCGTTAATGATGTTACGGAGAAGGTGAAAAAATTAGGACCAAGTCCACTTAAGCCTGAAGGGGTGAGATAAATGGTTGAAGTAGGGGATATGCTTGTAGGATATGCAACTGATGAAGATATACGTAGTCGTGGTGCTTCCGGTGGTCTGGTAACCGCAGTATTGGCAGCGGCTCTTGAGAAGGGATTGGTTGAGAACGTTGTGGTTATGAAGCATATCAACGAGTTTGAAGCTGTTCCTATTATTACTGATGATGTCAAAGAGGTTTTGGCATCCATTGGTAGTCTGCATTCTGTGCCTGTGAATCTCGCTAAATATGCTGTTGGCCGAAAGGTGGCAATGCCTGCTAAACCATGCGATGCACAGGCTGTTATTGAACAGGCCAAGCGGGGTATGATCGATCTGGATAATACTTACATCGTGGGATTGAACTGCGGTGGAAGTATGCATCCGGTGACTACCAAAAAGATGCTTGTTGAGATGTATGATATTGATCCCGAAGATGTAGTTGGTGAAGATATCAAAAAGGGGAAATTGGTATTTAAGACAAAGAACGGTGAAGAGAAGGCTCTACGCATCGATGAACTGGAAGAAGCTGGTTTCGGACGGCGCGAAAGCTGCCGTTTCTGTACGCTTAAGATACCTTTGAATGCTGATCTTGCCTGTGGTAACTGGGGTGTGATCGGGGATCTGTCAGGCAGTGCGACTTTCTGTCAGGTGATGAATGGGAAAGGTGTGAAACTTCTGGAGAATGCTATTAAGGCAGGTCGAATAGAAGTGCAGCCAGCCAGCGATAAGGCAATTGCGATCCGCGAAAAAGTGAACAATGTTATGGTCGATCTTGGCAATACTCTGGAAAAGAAGATATTGCCTGTTATACCTGATGAGGAGAGATTGCAGTATTATATCGATCAGCTGGCTGACTGTGTCAATTGTGGTGCATGTAAGGAAGTATGTCCTGTATGTGCATGCGGCGAGGATTCAAAGTGTACTACGTTCCATTCCCTTGTTGATAATTATAAAATGAGTATGTATCATATGGTGCGGATGTTGCATCTTGCTGACAGTTGTATCTCATGTGGGCAATGTAGTGATGTGTGTCCATCTGATATTCCAATTACCTTATTGAAGAGCAGATTTGCAATTCCCTCACAACGTAAGCGGAATTATCATCCCGGAATAGATCTTGATACTCCTCCGTTCTTCGAGGTGATGTTAAAATGAAAGAGATGATCTATCAGACTGTGTGTCCGGGATGTAATATGGGATGTGGTCTTTACATCAGGGAAAATGAGGACGGTAAGCTCGCAGTCGATTTTATGAAAAGCAGTTCAGCGAACCTTGGCAAGTTGTGCAGGTTTGGAATGAAGCTTCCTTATCATTATTCCAAGTCGGTCAGCATGGTGGATGGGAAGAAAGCGAGTGTCGAGTATGCAGTAAAGATCGCTTCTGATCGTTTAAGCGGTGAGGATGTCTGCGTTAATGTTAACGTTGCCCTGCTTGGTGTTGGGAATACAACTAACGAGGAATCTCTGGCTTTCAACAAGATCGCTGACAGAATGGGGACCATTGTCAATACCGGGATGGGAGTATATTCGGAACTTCCTACGGAATGCCATCCTACGGTTGGTGTGGGTGTTACGCTTAATGATATTGAGAATGTGAACAGGATCGCTCTGTTCGTTGATCCATATATCCAGTATCCTTTGCTGGTCAGGCGGATACTGGCTGCCAGAAAGAATGGGGCATATGTGGTATCTGTGGGTTTGAGAGACCTTCATCTTGCGGATGAGAACAGATATATTGATCCTGACCTGTATGAGAGTGAACTTGGATTAGACAGTGGTTCTGTCATTATAACGGAGTTGCATCCTAATACTGATACAGGATGGGTCAGACGGATGCTGAACCTGGCATTGAGGACACAGGCTAAGATCCTGTTTATGAAACCGTTTGTAAATGCTGCGGGGGTTGATCTACTGTGTAAAGGTGCCGGACAGAAAGGGATCCCGGAGATCATGGACGGTATCAATGAAGGCAATATCAAGACGCTGGTAGTTCTTGACAGCGATCCTATTGAACTTATGCCTGATAGCGATGCTGCGGCTGCGATTTTGAAGAAGTTAGACAACCTGATCGTGATCACTTCCAGGGATAGTCCTGTGAACAGGATCGCTGATGTGGTGATAGCCACTGAACCGCAGTATGCCAAGGCAGGAAGTTTCATGAATGTGGAAGGACGGTTACTAAATAATGTACATGTTTATGGGGATAATAATCTCCCATCAGGCACAGCCGGAATCGATGCCCTGTCAACTTTAAACCAGTATCTGGGTGGCGAGGCTATGGATTATCAGACCCTGCATAACAAAGTGCTTGAAAGTATAGTCCGAAAATATACAAAGCCCAAATACAAGGAACTTGCCTGTCAAGTACTGGATATCGGGCCTGTGGAGGGGCAAAAGGGCAATCTGATCTATCTGTATAATCCGTTCATGTGGTTCGACCAGCCTGATGACAATGATTTTGTTCTTGTCAATATGAATATGGTCAAGAAACTGGGTCTTCGAAAAGGTGGCATGATCGCCCTGGGTTCTGATGTCGGTACTGTGAATATACGTTACAGGGTAGAGAATATGCCTGACGGATTGATACTGTCTGCCAGGAAATTACCTGTGGCGACCGGATGGATCACTATGGTTTCTACGGAGGCGGTGTTGTAAATGGTTGAGCTTGATAAGATGCAGGAAAAGGCATTTGTTGATGAACTAATGGCGGAAAATGATCTCAAAGGTGCATCAAAAAAGCGTATGATCAAGTTTCTGGGGAACAAGTATGACTGGGACAAACACAGGGTCCAGTTCAGGCTGACCCGGGCGCTTATTGCTGAGCGATACGCGGCATTGGGTCAATAAAATATAGGTTTATATGAGGGGTTTGTGGGAGAGCCCCTGGTTGTTTTTTGAATGGATCACTTATAGGTTTCGATGTTAGTTATGTGGGTGATACCCTAATACGTTGACGAACAAAACTCCCTCCGGCATATAGTCGAAAAAATCTTGTTCATGTCTTCATTCTTCTTTTTATCATGTACTAAAAGGTATAAATCTCTTGAGCCATAAGTATAATGATATGATGCTTATAAGTGAAATAGAACATTTCATACAGGAGGATCTGGGATACAATGATATCTCCTGTACTCTGGTACCGGATGTTGTCCACAGTGCGGTTATTTTCGTCAAGCAGGACTGTGTGCTTGCGGGAATGGAACCGGCACACAGCATCCTGGAATATTTTGATCTCAGGGTTCGGACCGATCACAGTGATGGGGACGAGCTGAATGCAGGTGACACAATATTTGAAGTGAGCGGTAGTGCGATATCCATCCTCCGTGCTGAGCGGCTGGTGTTGAATTTCCTGGGTCATCTCAGTGGTATTGCCACACTGACACGCCAGTGTGTACAGCAGGTGACCCCGTTCTCAAATGCGAGGGTGGCATCTACCAGGAAGACAACTCCGGGAATTCGCAAGTTTGAAAAGCTGGCAGTCATTGATGGAGGTGGGGTTCCGCATCGTTTCAATCTTTCCGATTCGATAATGGAGAAGGGCAATCACATCAAGCTCATGGGGTTGAAAGAGGCCATCAGTGCAGCGAAGTCCCGGACGAGCTTCACACACCGGATAGACGTGGCGGGTGGGTCTGCTGAAAACGCACTGGTCGCAGCCGGAATGGGAGTGGATATCACTATGCTTG
>JAIOTO010000027.1 GCA_021106765.1 Methanosarcinaceae archaeon | reverse complement strand
CACCATGCAGTTCAACGAACTGCCTGACCAGTGCAAGCCCCAGGCCTGTGCCCTGATATTCGCGTGATGCAGCTGAATCCACCTGTTTGAAAGGATCGAACAGGGACCCCTGATCCTTCTCAGATATGCCAATACCGGTATCCGATACCGATAACTGTGCCACGTCACCTGTAATACAGCCCAGTATTGTGACCCTGCCCGGACCGGGTGTGAACTTGATGGCATTGTTCACTAGGTTGGAAAGGATCTGCATGAACTTACTTCTGTCCGCATAGATCACGCTCAGCTGCGGATCAATGTCAACATCCATGATAACATCCTTTTTAGAGGCCATTGGAGCCAGTGTTGATAGCGTTTCTGCAATCATTTCCAGGACAGATACATCCTCACATTGCAATTCCATCTCCCCTGCCTCGAGCTTGGAAATATCCAGAATATCATTGATAAGATCCAACAGATGCTTTCCACTGCCCAGGACATTGCTGATATACTTACTCTGCTTCTCGTTCAGAGGTCCAAATGTCTCATCGAGCAGCACATCCGAAAAACCAATAACTGAATTGAGCGGCGTCCTCAACTCATGACTCATATTGGCCAGGAACTCACTTTTTGTACGACTTGCATCCTCTGCGGCCAGTTTAGCGTGTATCATTGCTTCTTCTACCTGTTTGCGAGGCGTGATGTCCGCAACAATAGCCAATGCTTCATTTTCTCCCGCAGCAATGATACGAGCTTCGAAATCATAAATATTGTCTGCTATTGGAAGTTTATATTGGAAAGTTTGCAATTCGTTTGTTTGAAACACTTGATCGGTTGAATACATGATCTGACTGGCTACCTCTTTTGGAAGGACCTCAGTTACATTCTTTCCTAAAAACATACTGGAAGGAACGAATAGACGTTCATCCTTTGCGTTGTGATAATCATAAATCGTTCCATCCCTCCTGTATTGAAAGATCATATCAGGCAAAACATCCAGAATAGTTCTGTTTTTTGTATCGGATTTACGGAACCGGGCCTCGCTCTCCCTCAGTGCATCCTCTGTCTGCTTGCGCCCGGTGATATCGATGGCCATCTCAAAGCGCACCATACGTCCATCCGACCACATAATAGCACGGTCGATACAACTATACCAGCGATGGTTGAGGGTATTCTGGAAATCCCAGGCATAGGTCGTACCAAGATGTTCACCGAAGATACGATCATTGGTACAGAACGGACACGGCGCATCCAGTCCCTGCAACACTGAATAGCATTTCTGGCCCAATTTGTCACCCCAGTCCTTCCGGACGGGACCATTCAGATACATCAATTCATAGGTCTCCGGATCGGCAACATAGACCACCTCATCCATACTATCGAACATTGAGATTAGCTGCTGTCTTTCATTCTCCAGCATCGTCTCTGCTTGTTTGCGGTTGGATATCTCGGATTCCAACTTCCGATTCACATTCATAACTCTGCTTGAATACAACATGTTCAATAGTATAATGAAGATCAGCGTTAGAGGCACATACCAGTATTTTGAAACAGCATCAATTAAGGAGAACTCTCCATGATCCTCATAGGGACTTATTTGTAATTCCTGCAGACACTCGTGTACCGGCTGATAGCTCAGCGGGGCGCCCCATCCAGTATATATTTCACCCTGAGCCGTTGTAATTGAAGAATGAATTGTCGGAAGAGCCAGAGCCACGTGACCAGCAAGATCAACAGGTGTGGATGGCAATCTGGCGAACGCCCACTCAGGATAGATAGAGGTGCTGTGAATAAAAGGAACATTTTTTACTACCTGACCACCAACAATGTGAAATTGATGATCAGATCCGTCGTCATCCGCGTCCATAGCCTTATTATAAAGATGAATTCCCTTGATATCATCAATATCCAGAGTTCCCTCTGTAGTCATCTGTTCCAGCACACCGGAACGTAAAGATCCTGCATCAACATCCCCATTGATGACAGCATCGACAATTTCATTATAGGAGTACCCCAACTCCAGTTCGAGATCTGTATGGGGATCAATACCCTCGTTCACCATCTCTCGCTGTACCATTCTCCAGCCAAAACTATCCTCCACGGTTGTTGCGAATGATCTACCTATCAGATCATCCAGATCGTTGATATCATCCCTATCTGCCCGTGTGATGATCACTGCGCCAAGGATCTGGTAGGATTCACCCTGCCATTCAGTCATTTGCGTTGCGATCGCTGATGCACCGTATTGAAATTCCAGTTCCACATAGAGCGCGGGATTACATACAACAAAATCGACATCACCATTATCCACTGCTATTAGCATCTCATCGCTGGATAAAGGGGTGATCTCGAACGAGTATCCGGGGATCTCCTGTGTAAGATATTCCGCGGTCGTTCTCCATTGTTGCAGAAATGCATCATCATGCATTTTCGTAAGGACACCTATCCGGATCGTGTCCTCCTGTGCCTGACAGGCTGATATAGGTAGCATGACGGCCGCGGACAGGATCAGGCAGAATGTGAGGATTCTCAGCAATCTGAATTTGCTTGTGATGATAATATCTCCTTCGGGAACTCTGATACATACGAATCAGATAGTTCAGCTGAATCATTATAATCT